>JAPYQV010000027.1:12651-14015 GCA_029937205.1 Alphaproteobacteria bacterium | reverse complement strand
CCTTTTTCCAGGAAGCTTTCAGCAGTTCGCGAGAACACCTCGTGCCGGGCCGTTTTCTGTTGATCCGGGCGGATATCAGGGCGGAAGGAGACTCGGTGAAACTTACGGCGCAAGGCGCTGAGGATTTGGAGCGCAAAGCCGTCGTCCGCATGAAGGGATTGGAGATTGCGCTCTCGGAGAGCACACCTCTTGGGCCGCTCAAATCAATATTGGAACGGCAAGGGTCGGGATCCGGGCGAATATTATTCGTGGTTAAGACTCCCCAGCGCGGAGATGTGGAATTGACGCTCAAGGAGAGTTATTCGCTGTCGCCGGCGGTTCGTGCCGAAATTGACGCACTTCCCGGGGTTTTGAGCGTGCGGGACCTGCAAAACGCGCCTTATTGACTTGCCTATTGGGCCCGCCAGGCGTATTTAACCCGCACCCGTGCTTGGGCACGGGCATCTCGCACGCGGATATGCGGTGCGCGCCGTGACAGGGCGTTTGCCGCTCCGGTGTTTGGAGCGTTGCTCCGGACCAATTCCGCGGACGCATAACCGGAGAAGGAATTCACATGGCTCTGCCAGAGTTCACCATGCGCCAGCTTTTGGAAGCCGGCATTCATTTCGGCCATCAAACCCGTCGCTGGGACCCAAAAATGGGCCCCTATATTTTCGGCGTGCGCAACGGCGTACACATTCTCGATTTGCAACAGACGGTTCCCATGCTGCATCAGGCATTGGGCGCGCTGCGCGATGTTGCCGCCGGTGGCGGCCGGATCCTGTTTGTCGGCACCAAACGTCAGGCGTCGGAACCCATCGCGGATGCGGCCCGCCGCTGTGGCCAATATTATGTAAATCACCGCTGGCTTGGCGGCATGATGACGAATTGGAAAGCGGTTTCCGGCTCGATCAAGACGTTGATCAGTCTCGAGGAACAGCTCGGTGACGAAAATCTCGGATTGACCAAGAAGGAAGTACTCCAGCTTACCCGCAAGCGCGACAAGCTGGATCGCGCGCTCGGCGGGATCAAGGATATGGGCGGCGTGCCGAATATTTTGGTGGTTATCGATACCAATAAGGAAGATATCGCCGTCATGGAGGCGCGCAAACTGGGCATCCCTGTTGTGGCGATTGTGGACAGCAATTGCGATCCCGAGTTGATCGACTATCCGATTCCCGGAAATGACGATGCTATTCGGGCGGTGAATTTCTATTGCGACCTATTTGCCCGTGCCATTATTGACGGTCTGCAAAAGGAACTGGCCGAATCCGGTGTGGATTTGGGCGAAGCGGCGGAAGCTCCGGTGGAAGAACTGCCAGCCGAACCAGTAGCTGCCGAAGCTGCTGAGAAGACTCCGTCTGAACCTGTGGCCGACGCTGTGG
>JAPYQV010000027.1:0-12551 GCA_029937205.1 Alphaproteobacteria bacterium | reverse complement strand
CTGAACCTGTGGCTGAACCTGTGGCTGAACCTGTGGCTGAACCTGTGGCTGAACCTGTGGCTGAACCCGTGGCTGAACCCGTGGCTGAACCCGTGGCTGAACCTGTGGCCGCGCCTGCCGCAGCAGAGCCGGCGACGGAACCCGCCGAGGCGGCAACCGAGGAAGCCGCGGCTGCGAACCCAACCGTGGCCAAGTAACACATTTTCTATTGAGCGGACGTTCCGGCAGGGCCGGAGCATGAGCTGAGGAGTTAGGAACCATGGCCGATATCACGGCAGCACTGGTTAAAGAACTACGCGAGAAAACCGGCGTCGGTATGATGGATTGCAAAAAGGCGCTGGGCGAGACATCGGGCGATATCGAAGCGGCCGTCGATTGGTTGCGCAAACAAGGCTTGGCTGCCGCCACCAAAAAGGCGGGACGCGTGGCCTCAGAAGGTTTGGTTGGCTTATCCGCTAGCGAAAATTCCGCCGCTCTGGTCGAGGTCAATTCGGAAACAGACTTCGTATCGCGTAACGAAGATTTTCAGGCCGTGGTGCGCGAGACCGCTTCTGTGGCGCTCGCTTGCGGTGGTGACATCGAAAAATTGCGCGTCGCCGATTATCCCGAAACCGGGCGCGACGTCGACAGTGAGATCAAGCAACTGGTGTCGACGATCGGAGAAAATATCAATCTCCGGCGATCGGCCGCTTTGTCCGTCGATAAGGGCGTTGTCGCCAGTTACATACACGCGGCGACGGCGCCTGGTTTGGGCCGCATCGGCGCTTTGGTGGCGCTCCGCTCGGAAGGCGATGGCGACGCGTTGCGTAATCTCGGGCATCAACTTGCCATGCATATTGCCGCGGCCAACCCTCAGGCGGTGTCGGTTGCCGACCTGGACAGCAAGGAACTCGAGCGCGAGCGCAAGGTACTCCGCGAGCAAGCCGAGGGATCCGGTAAGCCGCCTGAAATTGTTGAGAAGATGGTCGAAGGGCGATTGCGCAAATATTACGAGGAAGTTGTCCTGCTTAATCAGACTTTTATCATCGATGGTGAAACAAAAATCTCAAGCATTTTGGAGCAGGCCGCTAAGGATTTGGGCACCGCCGTTGAAATCACCGGCATTCAGCGCTTCGCGCTTGGCGAGGGGATCGAGCGTGAAGAAACCGACTTCGCGAGCGAAGTCGCGGCCCAGCTAAAGTAACTGCCATTTGTTGTCCCATTTTCTGAAGCATGGAGGACGTGGGTTCTTTGGTGTAAAATTGCCGCGGCTCGGAAGATTCGAGCTTGGCACCTGCCGGTGCGTAAATTCCGCATTGCCCCTGCGGAAATACCGGCTCGAAAATAAGCGATAATCGCCCCACTTCGGCGGCCTCGCTTTGGAGACGACATGAGCCCTGGCAATAAATTTCAACGCATTCTCCTCAAGGTCTCCGGGGAAGCGCTGATGGGGGATAATGACTATGGCATCGACAGCGATACGGTAAATCGGTTAGCTGGCGATATTGCCGAAGTCCACCGCCGGGGCATACAGGTTTGCGTCGTGGTTGGCGGCGGCAATATATTTCGCGGCATCTCCGGCGCGGCTGCAGGTATGGAACGCGCCAGCGCCGATTATGTTGGCATGTTGGCCACCGTGATGAATGCATTGACCGTGCAACATGCGCTGGAAAAAATCGATGTACAGACGCGGGTTCTATCCGCCATCCCGATGGCAACCGTATGTGAACCCTATGTCCGCCGCCGTGCCCTTCGCCATATGGAAAAAGGGCGATTGCTGATTTTCGCTGCGGGCACCGGTAGCCCGTTTTTCACTACGGATTCGGCAGCAGCGCTGCGCGCCGCCGAAATGGGTTGCGATGCACTGTTCAAGGGGACGAAGGTGGATGGTGTATATTCTGCCGATCCCGAAACCGATAGCAGCGCGAAACGCTACGAGAGCCTGAGTTATCTGGATGTGCTCGCGCGTGACCTAAAGGTGATGGATGCCGCGGCGATATCGCTGGCGCGAGAAAATCAAATTCCTATAGTCGTTTTTTAAATCCGCAAGCCCGGCGGGTTGAGTGAGGTCGTGCGGGGCGAGGGGGCCTTTACAATCATTGGCGAACGGGAGTGATCCAATGGCGAAAGAACCAGATATTGATGATCTGCAACGTCGCATGAACGGTGCGCTGGAGGTCTTGCGGCAGGAGTTTTCGGGATTGAGAACAGGCCGCGCATCGGCGAGCCTGGTCGAACCGATTGTGGTGGTGGCCTATGACGCTGAAATGCCGCTCAATCAGGTCGCCACCATTAACGTGCCGGAACCGCGGATGATTAGCATCCAAGTGTGGGATAAATCCCAGGTAAAGGCGGTCGAGAAAGCCATACAAAATTCAGGTCTCGGTCTCAATCCGATCATTGATGGGCAGAATTTGCGCATCCCCATTCCCGAGTTGAATGAAGAGCGCCGGGTGGAGCTGGCAAAAATTGCCGGGAAGTATTCCGAACAAGCAAAAGTATCGGTGCGAAATGTGCGCCGGGATGGCATGGACAAGCTGAAAAAAATGGAACGCGCCGGCGACCTCAGTGAGGACGATGCCAAGATTTGGTCAGATGAAATCCAAACGATCACGGATGACGCCATCAAGAAAATAGTTGAGACGCATGAAGGCAAGGAAAGCGAAATTCTCCAGGTTTGAAGGGATGGCTGTCGCGCCAACTTTCGATGACCAACTCCCGGTGCCGACCCATGTCGCTATTATCATGGATGGCAATGGCAGGTGGGCGCGCGCGCGCGGCCTGCCGCGGATTGCCGGGCACAGGCAGGGTGCCGAGGCGGTGCGCTCGACAGTGCGGAGTTGTGACGATCTTGGAATCTCATATCTGACGATTTATGCGTTCTCCTCCGAAAACTGGAAGCGACCAGCAACTGAAGTCGATGACCTTATGGGGCTTCTTCGGCTTTATATTCGGCGTGAATTAGCGAGTTTGGGTCGCCAGGGCGTGCGCATACGATTTATCGGAAATCGCTCGAAACTTGATAGCGATATTAACCGCCTCATCGTTGAATCGGAGGAAAGCACCAAGGATAACAAAGGGCTGAATTTTACCGTGGCCCTGAATTATGGCGGGCGGCAGGAGATTCTTGATGCGGTCCGCGCGTTCGCCGAAGACGTCCGTGCCGGCAGCCATGAGCCCGAAGACATCAGCGAGAACCTATTGGAGAGTTATTTCCAGTCACAGGAATTACCAGACCCCGACTTACTCATTCGCACCAGTGGTGAGCAAAGGTTGAGCAATTTTCTTCTCTGGCAGTCGGCCTATACCGAGTTTGTGTTCACTTCAATATTGTGGCCGGATTTCACGCGCGAACATCTGGAACAAGCCGTTCAGGAATATCAGCGCCGCGAGCGCCGTTACGGTGGTAGCGGCGATTAGTCAGGCTTCGGCATCGCTCGGACCGCGCCTCCTCACCGCGACACTGTTGGCGATCTGCGCTGTCGCGGCCGTCTATGCGGGTGGGACGGTTTTTTTGGCTGTGGTAACGGCGTTGACAGCCATCGTTACATTTGAGTGGGTCAACATGTGTGGCTCCCGCCGGATATCCGGAACGCTGCTTCTGTCGATCGCAACCGTGGCGCTGAGCGCTGCATTTTATGCGCTATGGGGTGGTGAAATGGCGTTGGCAGCGGGCGCGGGCGGCGCGGCTGTCGTCGGTGTCGTTGCAATATTTGAGCGCAACAGGCCAATTTGGACGGCTGGGGGTTTGTTTGTTTTTGTCTTGTCGATGGTGTCGATGAATTGGTTGCGGGCGGAAGAGTTGACCGGTCTGGCAACGATTTACTGGTTATTTGCGATCGTATGGGCGACAGATTCCGGCGCCTATTTATTTGGCAGATTGATTGGTGGCGCCAAACTGGCACCCCGTATTAGCCCGGCAAAAACATGGGCGGGGGCTATCGGCGGGTTGGCAACGGGAACCCTCATGGGCGTCGCTCTAACAATATTGTTGGAGAGCGTGGAACTGCTGGGGAACGCCGCGGAATTGCCCGTCATTGCGGCGGCCAGCGCACTGCTTTCAGTGTGTTCCCAGGCTGGCGATTTGGCTGAATCCGGGGTGAAGAGATTTTTTGGCGTGAAAGATAGTGGTGCATGGCTACCCGGCCATGGCGGCGCCTTGGATCGGCTGGACAGCTTGATTTTGGTGATGCCGATACTTGCGTTTGCTGTTCTGTTGGCTGGCGGCTCGGCGCAGCTTCTAACTTGGAGCGGGAACTGAAATATGGCGGCTGAGCTCCGCGGCCTCGTTGTCCAGGGCGGCGGCATGCGCGGCATCTATTCCGCCGGCGCCATGAGCGCATTGGCGGATGCGGGAATGGCCAGCAGTTACGCCCATATATTTGCGTCTTCCTCCGGCGCGATTAACGCTGCCTATCTCATGTCCGGGCAAACGGACCTTGTCGCAGCTGGGTACGCCGATCACCTCAACAGATCGTCGCCCTTGATTCGTTATTGGCGGCTGAACAAGATTGTCGATATCGATTATCTCGTCGATAACATACTCCGGCATTCCGAATCTCCGCTCGACGTGAAAGCAGTCATTGAGTCGCCCTCGATTTTGCATGTTGTCGTGACCGATATGTACACGGCAGAACCGGTTGAGGTTACCAGCAAAGATGTCGGTGGTTGGGATTCCAGCGGAAACCTCATGTATGAGCTGTTTAGAGGGACGTCCGCTTTGCCGCTAATTTATGGTCGTGTGGTGGAAATCGACGGCAGAAAATATGTCGACGGCGGGGTAAGCGATGCAATTCCGTTGGTTCGCGCTATAGAGGCCGGGTGCACGGATATTACTGTCGTGACGACACGCAACCTGAATTTTCGGCGTCACAAGAAATCGGGAATCACACGTGTATTGAGTACGCTCGCACTTGCTTCGCATCCCAGAGCGCTGCGCCGAAAACTGTTGGATGAAGATAAATTGTTCAACAAAACAATAAATTTGCTTCAAGACCCGACTGAAGTGGCAGATAAAATTCGGATTACGGTGGTTGCTCCGAGCGATGAATCGCGGCTTGCCGGGCGCACCACTCGGGGACGTGACAAATTATGGGACTGCGCGCAAATGGCGCGCCAAGATGTATTTCGCGCGCTCGGCGTATCTGTTCCTTAAATCAGCCCCTTAGCCGATACGCGCTGGCCTTGAAAAGCGCCGGTTTGGAACCTATTCTCAGATAGGCGTGGAGCAAAGGATTCGTTGCCGGGATGATTGGTGTCATTTCGGTGGTATAGAGTGACTTCGGTATTGCGGTAGCATTCGCGTTGACGGGTAAAAATGGACATTATTGTTGAAAAGCTGAACTACATCTGGCCGTTTTTGGCGGTGATCACTCCGGTGGTTTTCTTTCACGAATTGGGTCACTACCTGGTCGCGCGTTGGAACCGGGTCAGCGTTGAAGTGTTTTCAATCGGTTTTGGCCCGGAATTATTCGGCTTCAATGACCGCCTTGGTACCCGTTGGAAGTTCAGCCTTCTACCGCTCGGTGGATACGTGAAATTCGTTGGCGATGCCAATGCGGCAAGCACCGGATCGGCCGATTCTGCGGAAGAGATGGCACCGGAAGAACAGGCGAAATGTTTTCACAACAAGAGTGTCGGGCAGCGCTCCGCGGTCGCTGTCGCCGGACCTGTGGCGAATTTTATTTTGGCCATCGTGATTTTCGCGATCCTGTTTGCCACCGTTGGCCAGCAGTTTACCCCGGCAATTGTGGGCGCCGTCCTTGAGGATAGTGCCGCCGAGGAGGCGGGCTTCATGGCAGGGGATGAATTTCTTCTGATCAACGGCGAGGATATAACCCGGTTTGAAGACATTCAAGCGACCGTCCTAATGAACTTGGGGGACGAGCTTGATGTCGTGGTTTTGCGCGGTGACAGCGAGGTGAATCTACAAGTTACGCCGCGCATGGTTGCCGCGCAGGATACCTTTGGCAATCAAACCGAAAGGCCGCAGCTTGGCATAAGCGTGCCCGGGGTGGCGTTCATCAAACATGATCCGGGAACCGCCGTTTGGCAGGCTGTTAAGCAAACCCTTTACGTCATCACCGCGTCCGGCAAGGCGGTCGGGCAAATGATTGCCGGGTCGCGATCTACAGATGATTTGGGCGGCCCCATCCGTATTGCCGTCATGTCGAGCCAAGTGGCCGCCGGCGGAATCGCAGGACTGGCATTTTTTCTCGCGGTGATTTCGATAAGCCTTGGGCTTATCAACCTTGTGCCCATTCCAGTCTTGGATGGCGGGCATCTCCTGTTTAATTTCTTCGAAGCCTTGTTGGGGCGGCCGATCAAGCCGCAAATTCAGAATATCGGCCAGACCGTCGGGTTGGTGCTGATCATTGCGTTGATGGTCTGGGTAACAGGCAAGGACATTCTCGGTTTGGCCTCGTGACAACTCGCAGCGGGAAGGTACGTTAGGCAGGCATGCTCAATATTCGTTGCCTCCCTCGCTTCGCGGCCGGGCTGATGGCTCTGGCGCTGGCTGTGTCTGTGGCAATTTCAGTGCCGCCGGCCAGGGCGCAAACCGTCATCAATGAAGTATTGGTGGAAGGCAATGAACGTATCGAGACGGATACCGTTCGCTCTTATTTGCTGAGTGCTGAAGGCGATGTTTTTAATGTGAAGAAAATCAATGAATCTCTAAAGAGTCTCTTCGCAACCGGCCTTTTTGCGGATGTATCCATTCGCAGGGAAGCCCAAGCATTGATCGTGCGGGTCGTCGAAAACCCCATTATCAACCGCGTTGCATTCGAGGGCAATAAACGCATCGATGATGACGCGCTTGAAGCTGAGACACAGCTCCGTGCGCGCGTCGTCTACACCCGCACCCGGGTCCAGAGCGATGTCCAGCGATTGATAGAGGTCTACCGAAGAAGCGGAAGATTTGCCGCCCAAATTGAACCTAAGGTCATTCAACTGCCGCAAAATAGAGTGGATCTGGTTTTCGAAATCGATGAAGGGCCGTTGACTGGCGTGCGGCGTATCAGCTTTGTCGGAAATAAGAGATTTAGCGATGGCGATTTGCGCGATGAAATTCAAACGCGAGAGTCGGCATGGTGGCGAATTCTAACCAGTGACGATACCTATGATCCTGATCGATTGACATTCGACCGGGAACTTCTGAGGAAGTTTTACTTAGGCCGGGGATACGCAGATTTTCGCGTGATCTCCGCCGTCGCCGAACTCACCCGTGACAGAAAAGACTTTTATGTCACCTTTACGCTTGAAGAAGGTGAGCGTTACCGGTTTGGAAACCTCAGTATAAACAGCAAATTGCGTGACCTTGACGCAGATTTTCTCCTGCCGGACCTGACGACCGATTCGGACGATTGGTATGATGCCGACGAGGTGGAAAACACGATTCAATCTCTGACGGATTCGGTTGGAAATTTAGGTTACGCATTTGTGGATATTCGACCTCGAATCAAGCGCGACCGAGAGCAACGCTTGATCGATGTGACCTATGAAATCGACGAGGGGCCGCGCGTTTATGTGCAGCGTATCGATATTGTCGGCAATGTGCGGACACTGGATAAAGTCATTCGGCGGGAATTTCGTCTGGTAGAGGGAGACGCCTTCAACGCAGCCAAAACCAGACGTTCACGTCAGCGCATTCGAAATTTAGATTTGTTCGATGAGGTGAAAGTAGATACGGAGCAGGGTGACCAACCGGATCAGACAATTCTGACCGTTGCTGTAGCGGAAAAATCGACCGGCGAATTGAGTTTTGGCGCCGGCATATCCTCACTTGATGGCTTTCTCGGTGAAGTCAGCATACGGGAACGTAATCTTCTTGGGCGTGGGCAGGATCTGCGCCTCGGACTAACCTTCTCGTCGCGTCGTCAGGAAATCGATCTCAGTTTCACGGAACCATATTTTCTTGATCGGGACATTGCCGCCGGGTTTGACGTATTTCGTAAGAATGTAGATTTCCAGGATGAGAGCTCGTTTGATCAGGAGACATTGGGTGCCAGTTTGCGGGCCAATTATACGGTTGCCGAAGATCTCCGCCACGGTGTGAATTATACCGTACGTCAGGACAAGATTAGCAATGTAAGAGATGACGCCTCTCGGTTCATTAGGGAGCAAGAGAGCACGTCTACGACTTCTTCGCTGGGGCATAGTCTCACCTACGATAAACGTGATAGTCGGATTAAACCAACTGAAGGGTACTTTGTCCGTTTTGGCCAAGAGGTAGCCGGTCTAGGTGGCGACGTGCATTTTTTGAAGCACACATTAACCTACACCTATCATTGGCCGTTCTGGTCAGATTTGGTTGCCAATGCGAGCATGAAGCAAGGCCATATTATTGGGTTGGGTGAAGATGTGCGGATTAACGATCGGTTTTTTCTCGGCGGCGCCAGTTTGCGCGGATTTGTACCGGGCGGAGTTGGACCGCGGGATCGCAACACGAGCGATTCGCTTGGCGGAAACGTATTTTACGCCGCCACGGCGGAGATTACGGTGCCGCTCAACCTGACCAGGGATCTCGATGTGGATGGCGCGGTTTTTACTGACGTAGGCTCACTTTTCAGTGTTGATGATACGGGCGCGGAAGTGCTGGATAGCTCTACACCCAGGGCATCAGTGGGTGTTGGCGTTTCCTATTTGTCACCATTTGGACCGATTCGTCTCGATTATGCGCGCGCCGTGAAAAAGGAAGATTTCGACGAAACTGAAGAACTTCGATTTAGTTTTGGAGCCAGATTTTGAGAATCGTTCGCCGCCCAGCTTTCTTGCTTCTGATATCACTTATGGCGATTTCGCCTCTGTGTTTCTCATCACCTGTGGAAGCGCAGGGCGTCGAACCGACCGTTATCGGTATTGTGGAAATTCAGGCGATCATGCGCGATGCTTCGGCGGCCAAGTCAATTCAGGGTCAAATCGAGGCTCGGCGTACGCAATACCAAAGCGAGATTTCTGTGGAAGAAAACCGTTTGCGTGAGCTTGAACAGGAACTCGCACGGCAGCGTTCTGTGCTCTCGCCAGAGGCCTACGCCAAGCGAAGGCGCAATTTCGAGGGAAATGTTGCCACCGTTCAACGCATCGTGGCTGATCGCCGCCGGGAACTGGATCAAGCCTATGCCAGCGGCGTCCGAGTGCTGCAGGTCGAAATTTCGAAGATCATCGGAGAAATCGCGGCGGAGAGGGGCATAACATTGGTTCTTCCCGAGACGCAGACTCTTTATGTAAACAAAGAATTAAGAATCTCGCGTGAGGTTCTTAAACGCTTGGACGAGCGATTGCCCGAACTGGCACTGGAATTCGGATTGAATTGACAAACGGATATGGCGGATTCGCGTTTTCATTCACGGGTTGGGCCATTCACCCTGGCTGAGCTGGCTGCTTTGACTGAGACTGAGATTGGGGAAAATGGAGATCCCAATTTGCAGTTGATCGATGTCGCTCCGTTGGAAGGTGCCGGCGCCAACCAATTGAGCTTTTTGGACAATAGAAAATATATTTCATCGTTTGTCAGCAGCGCGGCTGGCGCTTGTATCGTGGCGCCGGACCTGGCCGCCCGTGCGCCAATTGGAATGGCACTCTTGCTTTCAAAGGAGCCCTATAAAGCTTACGCATTAGCGGCCCAGGCATTTTATCCTAAATTGGCGCCGGAACCGGGTGTTGCCGAAACTGCAATTGTTGAAAGCGGTGCGGAAGTTGATAAATCATGCCGTATTGAACATGGCGCGGTTATCGGTGCAGGCGCCGTTATCGGAGAGAATTGCCTTATCCAAGCCAATGCGGTGATCGGACCGGCTGTCGAAATTGGTAAGAATACGACCATTGGCGCCTGTGCCACCCTCAGCCATTGTCTGGTCGGGAACCGTACGCATATATATCCCGGTGTACGCATTGGACAGGATGGTTTTGGATTTTTCCCGGATTCAAAGGGGCATACGAAGGTGCCGCAATTGGGCCGCGCGATCATTGGTGACGATGTCGAGATTGGCGCCAACTCGACAATTGATCGCGGCAGCGGCCATGATACCGTTATTGGACAAGGGTGCTGGATAGACAATCTTGTTCAGATTGCCCATAACGTGGAATTTGGTAGGGGCTGTGTCGTCGCCGCCATGGCCGGCGTATCGGGGAGTGTAAAAATCGGAGACTTTGTGTTTCTTGCCGGTCAGGTGGGCGTCGTCGGTCATGTTTCGATTGGGGCAGGGGCTAAGATCGCGGGGCAATGTGGTGTTACAAGAGATATTCCACCAGGCGCTACAATGGGTGGTACGCCCGCCGTGCCGATAAGGGATTGGCACCGACAATCCATTCTACTGTCCAAGCTGATAGATAAGGGCAAATGAATTCATGAGTGAATCACAACAGAATGATGTGGTTGAAAGCCTCGACATTGAGCAGATTATTGAGGCGATTCCGCACAGATATCCTTTTCTGATGATAGACCGGGTTATCGAAGTCGTACCGGATGAAAGCGCGATCGGATTGAAAAACGTCTCCATCAACGAGTCTTACTTTCAGGGGCACTTTCCGCGCCGGCCCGTCATGCCAGGTGTATTGATCATCGAATCAATGGCCCAGACGGCGGCGGTGCTTGTTGTCAAAACACTCGGCCCGGCGATGGCCGGCAAGCTTGTTTATTTTATGTCCGTGAGTGATTGCCGATTTCGTCGGCCGGTATTTCCCGGCGATCAGCTGTTTGTGCACGTCACAAAAAAGCAGAGCCGGCGTAATGTTTGGAAATTTGAAGCCGCCGCAAAAGTCGATGGCGAGATCGCGGCGCAAGCGACTTACGCCGCTATGATTTTGGAAGATACATGACGAATATCCATGAGACCGCGATCGTGGCCCCTGGGGCTGAGCTCGCCGACGATGTATTTATTGGCCCCTATTGTGTGGTCGGAGAAAACGTAAACCTGTCCTCAGGGGTGCGCCTGATTTCGCACGTGGTGATTGATGGCCACACAAATGTTGGCGAACGAACGGAGATCTATCCGTTTTCCTCGATTGGGCTTCGGCCGCAGGATTTAAAGTATGCCGGCGAACCTTCGGTGCTGGAGATCGGTGCGGATAACGTCATTCGAGAGCATGTGACCATGAATCCGGGCACCGAAGGCGGCGGCATGATTACGCGTGTCGGTCATAGTTGCCTCTTCATGGTGGCCTCCCACGTGGCGCATGATTGCCAACTCGGCGACCATGTTATTTTGGCGAACAATGCCGCCTTGGGCGGTCATGTTTCTGTTGGCGATTGG
Organism: Alphaproteobacteria bacterium; assembly: GCA_029937205.1. Taxonomy (GTDB): domain Bacteria; phylum Pseudomonadota; class Alphaproteobacteria; order UBA828; family UBA828; genus PTKB01. The sequence goes on along the minus strand of JAPYQV010000027.1, from coordinate 1,320 downwards.
GCCATTTTGGGCGGGCTTTCGGCCATTCATCAATATGTGCGTATTGGCCGTCATGCCATTGTGGGCGGCATGAGCGGCGTCGAGCATGATGTCATTCCTTATGGCTCGGTGATGGGAGACCGCGCCCGTCTGGCAGGACTGAATTTGGTTGGCCTGAAGCGGCGCGGCTTTGGCAGGGAAGTCATCCATGACATGCGCCGTGCCTTTCGTCTGCTGTTTGCCCAGGAGGGCACGATGACGGAGCGCTTGGCGGACGTGTCTGACCTGTTCAACGCGATCGAACCGGTCATGGATATTGTCGATTTTATTCAAATGGAAAGCACCCGGCCAATTTGCCAACCGAAAGGGGACGGTGCCAACTAAGCTCGGAGTGCTGGCCGGCGGCGGGCCGCTCCCAGCCCGTATCGTGCAATCATGCCTGGCTTCCGGGCGTGAAGTATTTGTTATAGCGTTCGAGGATGAAACCGACCCAAAGACCTGTGAGGGCGTGTCCCATATGTGGGTGCCGCTCGGTAAGGTCGGCGCAACCATCAAGCGTTTGAAGGCCGAGCGCTGTGAAGAAGTCGTTCTCGCCGGACCAGTGCGCCGGCCCGCTTTTTCCAAGCTCAAGCCGGACATGCGCGCCATCAAACTTCTGGGCAAGATACGCAAAGCTGCCGGGCAGGGCGACAATGCGATCCTCTCTGTCCTGGTCGAGGAACTTGAGAGTGAAAATTTTCGCGTTGTCGGGGCGGATGAATTGTTGAGCGATGTCGCGGCGCCGGGTGGAAATATGAGCGATCGCATACCCAGTGAAAGCGACCAAGTGGATATTGCGTTGGGCGCCCGCGTCGCTGAGGCCCTGGGCGCATTGGATGTCGGCCAGGCGGTTGTCGTGCAGCAAGGTGTTGTTTTGGGCGTCGAGGCCATAGAAGGCACGGATGCCTTGCTCAAGCGCTGTGCAGCCTTGAAACGGGAAGGAAACGGCGGCGTTCTGGTCAAATTAAAAAAACCTCAGCAGGAACGCCGGGTGGATTTGCCAACGATTGGTTCTGACACTGTCCGCTGCGCTGCCGAGGCGGGATTGAACGGCATTGCCGTGGAGGCAGGTCAGTCGCTTATTCTGGACCGCCCGGAAGTTGTCGCCGAGGCGAACAGGCTCGGTTTGTTCGTGGTCGGAATCAATACCAAGGAGCGATGATAATGACCCATGAGGATCTTCCCCGCAGCCCGTCGGGTAGGAGGGAGGCCGCAGGCGATTCAGACCATCAGCAAGGCCTTCCGACGCCCTCCGACGGGTTGTGGGGCGACCGGAACGGCGGCTTGCCAAGGCTTTCGGAC
>JAPYQV010000026.1 GCA_029937205.1 Alphaproteobacteria bacterium | reverse complement strand
CGCCCTGCTCAAGGTCGACAATGGCGAGAGTCTGCCTTATGTGGAATTCGGCGATTCGGACGCGGCGCGGGTTGGCGATTGGGTGATCGCCATCGGCAATCCATTCGGCCTCGGCAATACCGTAACCGCAGGCATCCTGTCGGCGCGCGGGCGCGATATCAATGCCGGCCCATACGATAATTTTTTACAAACTGACGCGCCCATCAACCGGGGCAATTCCGGCGGGCCGATGTTCGATATGAACGGCAAGGTGATCGGCGTCAACACGCTGATCTATTCGCCGTCCGGCGGCAGCGTGGGAATCGGCTTCGCCACGCCTTCGGCCATCGTCGGTCCGGTCATTGAGCAATTGCGCCAATTTGGCCAAACCCGGCGCGGCTGGCTCGGCGTGCGCATTCAGACCGTGTCGCCCGAAATTGCCGAAAGCCACGGACTGGCGGCGGCGCAAGGCGCTTTGGTCGCCGCCGTTATCGAGGACAGCCCGGCAGCCGAAGGGGGCCTGAAGAAGGGCGATATAATCCTGCGTTTCAACGGCGAAGAAGTGCCCAACCGCCGCGCCCTGCCGCGCATCGTCGCGGACACCGCGGTCGGCAGTTCCGTCCCGGTGATCGTGTGGCGCGACGGTAAACACATACCGTTCGACGTCACCATCGGGCGGCTAGAGGAGTATGAACTGTCGAGTGCCAGCGCGGCACGGGCCGGCGCGCCGTTGGAGATGAACTTTGCCTCGCTCGGCATCACGCTCTCGCATATAACGCCAGAGCTCAGGGAAAAATATGATCTGGCGGAGGACTCGAAGGGCGTCGTGGTCACGGAAGTGAGCGAGGATTTCGATGCCGAAAGCGATATCCGCCCGGGCGATCTTATCGTCGGATTTGGCTCCGATCGCATCAACGACCTTTCAGAATTTCGTCTGCGTCTGGACTTGTTCAGCCAAACCGATTCCGAAAGCGTGGTGCTGTACCGTCAACGCGGCGACGAGGGCGAATTCGTAACCCTCGGGATAAAACGGAGTTAACTCTGAAATCATCCGAAGATACGGGCATGATTGCTCCGTTCAACGCGTTGCGCGCCGCGCGTGCGCACGCCACAAATATTATTGCGCCACCTTATGATGTGGTGACAACCGAAGAAGCGCGCCAACGCGCCAATGGCAAGCCAAAAAATTTTCTACATGTGTCGCGGGCCGAAATCGATTTCCCCGCCGGCACCGACTCCCATACAGCCGAAATTTACGATCGCGCCGCACAAAATTTACGCGCCCTGATCGATAGTGGCGCCATGCTCCGGTGCCCTGGTCAGAGCTACTTTGTCTACCGTATGCGCATGATGTCGGGCCACAGCCAAACCGGGCTGGCCTGTGGCGCCTCGCTTGCGGCCTACGCGGCAGGCGGCATCCGCCGCCATGAGCTGACGCGGCCCGACAAGGAAGATGATCGGGTCAAACATATGGCCGCGCTCAATGCGCAAACCGGCCCAGTCCTGCTCGCCCACCGCCCCGATAGGGCGCTTGCGGCGGCGTTGGATGCGGTCACCCAACGCGACACAGCGCCGGAGATCGACGTTGAAGCCGAGGATGGCGTGCATCACACCTTATGGTCTGTCGATGACGGAGATGCACAACGCACCATTCAGAACGCCGCCGACAAATTGGAGGCGCTTTATATCGCCGACGGACACCACCGCTCGGCGGCGGCCGCCCGGGTCGCAGCAACAGGGGGAGATGCCGCGCAACGCTTTCTTGCCGTGATCTTCCCGAGCAGCCAGCTTTTGATTCTAGCCTACAACAGAATCGTGCGCGATTTGGGGCCGCTCGACGAGGCCGAATTCCTCACCCGCTTGGAATCCAGCTTCATTGTCGCGCCAGCCGACGCGCCGGTGCGGCCTGACCATTCGACACAAATTGGCCTGTGCCTGAAATCCGGTTGGCGGCGGCTTGAGCCAAGGAATCCCGTTGCCAAGGACGCCCCCGTATTGGAGCGCCTTGATGTCTCCCTGCTCACCGATAGCATTTTGCAGCCGCTCCTCAATATTGGCGATCCGCGCACCGATCCGCGCCTCGATTTCGTCGGCGGCTCAGACGCACCGGAGCGCATCGAGGCCCTGGTCCAATGCGGCGATGCGGCAGCGGGCTTCACGCTCTTTGCTACCACCATGGACGATTTGATGGCGGTCTCCGATGCCGGCGAGATCATGCCGCCAAAATCAACCTGGTTCGAACCCAAGCTGGCCGACGGCCTGATAGCCCATCTGATCGACTGAATCGGGGCGCCTGGAATGACCGCCGATCACGACCCCATCCTGATTATTGGCGGCCCAACGGCGAGCGGCAAATCTGCCATGGCGCTGGATCTAGCGCGACAATTTGGTGGCGTCGTGATCAACGCCGACAGCATGCAAATCTATCGCGAACTGCGTATCTTGAGCGCCCGGCCAAATTCGGCTGACGAGAAGCGGGCATCTCATCGTCTCTATGGCACCTTGCCAGCGAGCGAGCGCTGCTCGGCCGGGCGCTGGCGGGATTTGGCGCTGGCCGAGATTAGGGATGCGCAGGCAAATGGATTGTTGCCAATTCTGGTCGGCGGGACCGGGCTGTATTTTCGCTCCCTGCTCAACGGGCTGGCGCCAGTGCCAGCGATATCCCCGGAGATACGCAAACATGCCATTGCGCTTCATCGCGAGATCGGCGCGGCGGAATTTTTTAAACAGTTGTCGAAGCGCGACCCGGAGGGCGCGGCCCGTCTCCACGCCGGCAACACCCAGCGCGTGCTGCGCGCCTATGAAGTCATGGCGGCGACAGGGAAAAGCCTTGTCGAGTGGCAGCGCAGCCAGCCGGAAGGGGATGGATATCCGGGTAAAATCTCCGTCCTGGTATTGGATCCGCCACGCGAAGCGCTCTACGCGACGTGCAATGCAAGAGCCGAAATCATGGCGTCGTCAGGCGGCATCGAGGAAGCGGGGGCGCTGTTGGCACTTGACCTTGACCCGACGTTGCCGGCCATGAAGGCGCTCGGCGTACGCGAGTTTTCTGCCTATCTCAGTGGTGACGTGACGCGCGATGCGGCAGTCGACAGACTGCGTCAGGGAACGCGGCGCTATGCCAAGCGCCAGAGCACCTGGTTTCGCCACCAGATGCCGGAGGCGAAGACGATTGCCGCGCGCTATGACGACAGCCTGGCCGAAGAAATTCGCCAGACCGCAGGCGCTCTGCTAAAAGCCTCCCCTCTGACCGGCTAAGCGCGATCGCGTCAACGCCCGGCAAACGACAAATAAGGATTCGCGCATGGCCACGCTCATACCCACGCCGACGATAATCGAAGCCGCCGGCAACAAGCCGAAAATCATCAAGGAATATATCGGGCGGGTAAATTCCACCACTGACAACGCCAGCGTGGCACGCATGAACAGTCCTCAAGGGTGGGTGGAACCCGGACAGACACCGTCGTTCGATGAATACACCTTGGTGATCGCCGGCACGCTCCGGGTCACCACCCAGGAAAGCGAATTTGATGTCGCGGCTGGTCAAGCCGTGATCGCGCACAAGGGCGAATGGGTGCAATATTCGAGCCCCCATGAAGGCGGCGCCGACTATGTCGCGGTGTGCGTGCCGGCGTTCAGTCCCGAGACCGTCAAACGCGACGACTAGGCACAGCAATTCGAGCGCAAATTTCAGACAAATTGCCGGCGCTATTGACCGGCGACAGGCGAGGTTCTAGGTTGCTCCCCCCGTGGCCAGAAGGCTTCGGGATTAGCTCGCCGGCCGCGCCGATGGTGCGCGCCGATGCGGGCCTCATGTGGTTGTGGAGAATGGATTGTGGCGACGGACGCGGACAATAGCGAACAACAGATAACCGGATCAGAAATGATCGTGCGTTGTCTTGCCGAACTGGATGTCGAGGTCATTTTCGGTTATCCGGGCGGTGCCGTCTTGCCGATCTATGACGCAATTTTCAAACAGAATAATATTCGCCACATCCTGGTGCGCCACGAACAGGGCGCGCTGCATGCGGCTGAGGGCTATGCGCGCTCCACCGGGCGCGTCGGCGTGGTGCTGGTCACATCCGGACCAGGTGCCACCAACAGCATCACCGGCCTCGCCGATGCGCTGATGGACAGCATCCCGCTGGTCTGCCTAACCGGGCAGGTGCCGACCCATATGATCGGCAACGATGCGTTCCAGGAAGCCGATACGGTTGGCATCACGCGACCATGCACCAAACATAATTATTTGGTGAAATCGGTCGAGGATTTGCCGCGCATCATGCATGAGGCGTTCTATATCGCCCGCGCCGGGCGGCCCGGGCCGGTGGTGATCGATTTGCCGAAAGACGTGGTCATGGCGGAAGGCGACTATGTTGAGGGCGCCTACGCCAATATGACGGCGCACCGCTCTTACCGCCCGCAGACAGAACCGGATATGGCGAAAGTCGATGCGGCCATGGAACTCATCGCCAAGGCCGAGCGGCCGATATTTTATAGCGGCGGCGGCATTATCAATTCTGGGCCCACCGCCGCCGCAGCCCTGACACGCTTTGTGCGCGAGACCGGTTATCCGATCACCAATACGCTGATGGGCCTCGGCGCCTACCCGGCGTCCGATCCGCAATTCCTCGGCATGCTGGGCATGCACGGCACCTATGAAGCCAACATGGCGATGGCGGAATGTGACGTGATGATCGCCCTCGGCGCGCGTTTCGACGACCGGGTAACCGGACGCCTCAACGATTTCTCCAAGGGTTCGCAGAAAATTCAAGTCGATATCGATCCGTCCTCGGTGAATAAGAATGTCCCGGTGGATATCGCCATCATCGGCGATGTCGGTACCGTGATTGAAGCGATGATCGCGAAGTGGCCGGGTAAGAACGCCGACACTTCGGATGGGCTTGAGGACTGGTGGCGCCGGATCGACGCCTGGCGCGCCCGCGATTGCCTGCGCTTCAAACAACAGGGCGACATCATCAAGCCGCAATACGTGGTGCAACGTCTTTACGAGTTGACCAAGGATCGCGACGTTTATTTCACCACCGAGGTCGGCCAGCACCAAATGTGGGCGGCGCAGTTCCTGAAATTAGAAGAACCCAACCGATGGATGACGTCGGGCGGACTCGGCACCATGGGCTATGGCTTTCCCGCCGGCATGGGGGTACAGGTCGCCCATCCGGATTCATTGGTCGTTGTCGTTGCCGGCGAAGCCTCGTTGATGATGAACATCCAGGAACTCTCCACCATGATGCAGCATCGTCTGCCGGTGAAGACCATCATCCTCAACAATGAATATATGGGCATGGTACGTCAGTGGCAGGAACTGTTCCACGGCGGACGCTATTCCGAGAGCTATATGGATTCGCTGCCCGATTTCGTCAAACTGGCTGAAGCGTTCGGCGCCAACGGCATCAAAGTTAGCAAACCGGAAGACGTTGATGACGCCATCCGCACCATGATCGAAACGCCGGGACCGTTCATTGCAGATATTATGGTCGACAAGACCGAGAATGTTTATCCGATGATTCCAGGCGGCGCCGCGCACTACGAAATGAAGCTCGGCCCGGATCATGGCGAGCTTGAGGAAAAAGCCGAAGACGGCATGGTGCTGGTGTGAACGCAATATATCATTCAGGAGGGTGCGGCCTTGGCTGAGCCCATAGAAAGACACACGATCTCCCTGTTGGTCGACAATGAACCGGGTGTGTTGGCGCGTGTCGTCGGATTGTTTTCGGGCCGCGGCTATAATATTGAGAGCCTCACCGTCGCTGAAGTGGAATCAGGCGCGGCGCTCTCGCGCATCAACCTTGTCACCTCCGGCCCGCGCATAATTATCGAACAGATCAAAGCGCAATTGGATCGCCTGGTGCCGGTGCATCAGGTGAGCGACTTGACCGAGGAAGGCCCCCATGTCGAGCGCGAACTGGCGCTGATTAAGGTTGCCGGCAGCGGCGAGCCGCGCGTCGAATCGCTGCGCATCGCCGATATATTCCGCGCCCATGTGGTGGACAGCGAAAGTGATTCCTTCGTTTTTGAAATGACCGGCAAACCAGGCAAGGTCAATGCCTTCATTCGTCTCATGGAACCGCTCGGACTCACCGAAGTGTCGCGTACCGGCGTCGTCGCCTTGTTGCGCGGTAAAAAATCGATCTGACCGAACGGTCAGCCCACACACCAAGAGGAAAGCACAATGCGTGTCTATTACGATCGCGACGCCGATGTAAATCTCATCAAAAGCAAAAAGGTTGTCATTATCGGCTATGGCAGCCAGGGCTTCGCCCATGCCAATAACCTCAAGGACAGCGGTACCAAGGAAGTGGCCGTCGGGCTGCGTCCCGATTCCGCCAGTGTCGCCAAGGCTGAAGCCGCCGGTCTGACCGTCATGGGGATCGACGAGGCCGCCAAATGGGGCGACGTGGTGATGGTGCTGACCCCGGACGAGCTGCAGGGGCAAATGTGGCGTGAATCGTTGCGCGACAATATGAAAGAGGGCGCTGCGCTCGCCTTCGCGCACGGCCTGAATATTCACTACCGCCTGATCGAGCCACGCCCTGATCTGGATGTCTTTATGGTCGCGCCGAAAGGCCCCGGCCACACGGTGCGTTCCGAGTACGAACTCGGGCGCGGTGTCCCGTGCCTGCTGGCGGTGGCCCAGGACGCTTCGGGCAATGCCACCGAGATCGGCCTGTCCTATGCGGCAGCGATTGGCGGCGGCCGCTCCGGTGTGATCGAGACCTCGTTTCGCGAGGAAACCGAGACCGATCTGTTCGGCGAGCAGGTGGTGCTCTGCGGCGGCCTGACGTCGCTCATCAAGAATGCCTTCGAGACCCTGGTAGACGCCGGCTACGCGCCGGAGATGGCTTATTTTGAATGCGTTCATGAGGTCAAGCTGATCGTTGACCTGATTTATGAGGGCGGCATCGCCAATATGCGCTATTCGATCTCCAACACGGCGGAGTTCGGCGATTATTCACGTGGCCCCAAAGTGATCGATTCGGGGACGCGGGAGCGCATGAAGGAAATCCTCGACGATATCCAATCGGGTCGTTTCGCCAGCGAATGGATGTCGGAAAATGCTGCCGGCCAGCCCAGCTTCAAGGCCATGCGGCGGCGTGAGGCCGAGCATCCGATCGAAGAGGTGGGCGAGAAATTGCGCGCCATGATGCCTTGGATTGGCGAGTCTCGACTTGTGGATAAGTCGAAGAATTGATGCCGCATTGGGTTGAATTATGCAAATAAGCGCTTGAGGCGGTTAGAAAATCATTGCCCTGAGCGACCGAATGGGCGTAATTTTCAAGAGATTCGCTGCCTGAGCGTGATTCGAAGCTGTTTGCGTGGCTGAATCCGCGCTTACACGTTTCGTTAACCTTGTTTTATATAGGTTGGGCGGCGAATGTCGTGCGGAAGCGTGCGACCAATGCCGTGTGGAGAAGTTGAAACAACCCTAACGATGTTAAGAGGCGCCAGCAATCGAATGACAGCTATCGGTTTGCCAATTGGCTCAACCGTTTGCGGTCGATTGCGCGCGGATTTCCGTACGGAAATAATCTGCGGCGGTTCGATTGGTCTGCGACTTACTTGCCCCAAGCGGTAAGGCTGAGAGCTCAGCTGCCGTTTGGGGTGCGTTCGTTTTCCCAGTCGCAAACCAAGCAATAGGGGTCAAGATCATGACCAAGGACAAGAATCAGGTTCGAATATTCGACACGACAATGCGCGATGGTGAGCAATCTCCCGGCGCATCCATGAATCTCGAAGAAAAATTGCGCATCGCTGAAGTGCTCGAAGATTTGGGCGTTCATATTATTGAGGCTGGTTTTCCGATCGCCTCCAATGGCGATTTCGAGGCAGTCAACGAAGTATCAAAAATCGTGCGCGAAAGCATCGTATGCGGCCTGGCGCGGGCCGGGCGCAAGGATGTCGAGCGCGCGGCGGCGGCGCTTGAGCCGGCCAAGCAAAAGCGTATCCACACTTTCATCGCCACGAGCCCGCTGCATATGCGGGTGAAGCTGCAAATGGAGCCCGACGAAGTACATAGCGCCGTCATCGACAGCGTCAGCCGGGCGCGCAACTACACCGACGATGTGGAATGGTCGAGCGAGGACGGCACACGCAGCGACCATGATTTCCTCTGCCGCTGTGTCGAATCCGCCATTAAGGCCGGCGCCACCACGGTCAATATTCCCGATACGGTCGGCTATACCATGCCGGACGAGTATGCCGCGCTGATCGCCATGCTGTTCAACCGCGTGCCGAATATCGACAAGGCCGTGGTATCGGTGCATTGCCACAACGATCTCGGCCTGGCGGTGGCGAACTCTCTGGCCGCCTTGAAAGCGGGCGCGCGCCAGGTTGAGTGCACCATCAATGGCCTCGGCGAGCGCGCCGGCAATGCCGCCATGGAAGAAATTGTCATGGCCATGCGCACGCGCAAGGATCTGTTGCAACTCGAGAGCGGCATCCACACCGAGAAAATCATGCGTGCCTCGCGGTTGGTGTCGCAAATCACCGGCTTCGTGGTACAGCCCAACAAAGCCATCGTCGGCGCCAATGCCTTTGCTCACGAGGCCGGCATTCATCAGGACGGTGTTCTCAAGGATGCCGAGACCTATGAGATCATGACGCCGGAATCGGTCGGCTTGAAGAAATCCACATTGGTCATGGGCAAGCATTCGGGACGCCATGCCTTTCGCGAGAAGTTGCGCGAATTGGGCTATGACAATTTCGGCGACAACGCGCTTCTAGAGGCCTTCACACGCTTTAAGGAATTGGCCGACCACAAGAAGGAAATCTTCGACGAAGATATCATCGCCCTGGTCGATGACGAGATCGGGCGGGCCAGCGAACGGATCGGCTTTGTGTCCCTCGGCATTAATTGCGGCTCCGACGGGCCGCAAGAGGCAACGCTCACGCTGGAAGTCGATGGCGAAAAAATATCCTCGACGGCGCGCGGTAACGGGCCGGTGGATGCGACGTTCAACGCGATCAAGGAAATATTCCCGCATGAGGCGGAACTCCAGCTCTATCAGGTACACGCCGTTACGGAAGGTACCGACGCGCAAGCCGAAGTGACCGTGCGCCTGAGGGAGGACGGCAAACTGGTGAATGGCCAGGGCGCGCATATTGACACGCTGGTGGCCTCTGCCCGCGCCTATGTGCATGCCTTGAACAAATTGTTGGTTAAGAAGCGGCAAAAATCTTCGCCCGCCGCGCTCACGGCTTGAGAAAGCGTGACAGCGGCGTGGCAAACGCAAACCCCCACCGCGTTATGGTATCAACGTGGTGGGGATATTTTGGCTCAAACGATAGGCGGTAAACGCTGATGTTTTCGAAACTTACAGGATTTCTTTCAGCCGATATGGCGATCGACCTTGGCACCGCGAACACGCTTGTCTATGTGAAGGGACAAGGCATTGTTCTGAATGAACCGTCCGTGGTGGCCATCGCCAATTGGAAAGGCAAGAAACAGGTCCTTGCCGTCGGCGAAGAAGCCAAGCTGATGTTGGGACGCACACCCGGCAACATTGAAGCGATCCGCCCGCTCCGGGACGGCGTGATCGCCGATTTCGAGGTCGCCGAGGAAATGATCAAGCATTTCATCCGCAAGGTTCACAACCGGCGCAGCTTCGCCAGCCCGCAGGTCATCGTCTGCGTACCGTCCGGCTCGACAGCGGTGGAGCGCCGCGCCATTCAGGAATCAGCGGAAAGTGCCGGCGCACGGCGCGTGTTTCTCATTGAGGAACCCATGGCCGCCGCCATCGGCGCGGAATTGCCGGTCACCGAGCCGACCGGTTCCATGGTCGTCGATGTCGGCGGCGGAACGACCGAAGTGGCGGTGCTGTCGCTCGGCGGCATCGTTTATTCGCGATCCGTCCGGGTGGGTGGTGACAAGATGGATGAAAGCATCATCGCCTATGTGCGGCGTAATCATAACCTGCTGTTGGGTGAAACGAGCGCCGAGCGCATCAAGCAGAGTATCGGTACCGCTTGTCCGCCGGAAGACGGCAACGGTAAATCGCTTGATATCAAGGGCCGTGATTTAATGAACGGCGTGCCCAAGGAAATCGTTGTGACGCAACGGCAAATCGCCGAAAGCCTGGCCGAACCGGTCGGCGCGATCATCGACGCAGTCAAAGTGGCGCTGGAAAACACGGCGCCGGAACTGGCCGCCGATATCGTCGATAAAGGCATCGTCTTGACCGGCGGCGGCGCGTTATTGGGAAATCTCGATTATGTGCTGCGCCATGCCACCGGGCTGCCGGTCTCTATCGCCGACGAGCCACTGTCCTGCGTGGCCATGGGAACGGGGCGCTGCCTGGAAGAAATGAAGACCCTCAAGCACGTCTTGCACGAGGCTTATTGAGGATTCATATGGAAGGCCGGTGCCGCCACTCGGCACCGGTATATTGGAGGACCTAAGTGCGGGCCTATCGCGGACGCGCCCTGTTATTGGCCCTGCCGCTGAAATCACTGATTCAGCGCTTTGCCTTCGTGCTTCTTGTCGGCGCCGCAATCACCATCATGATCCTCAGCCGGGCGGAGCCTCGGCTGGTCGATAACTTACGCGGCGCGGTCGGGGACGCCGCCACGCCCATTCTCGAGTTCTTTTCCCATCCCGCTGCATCTTTCGCCTCCCTGGTCGAGGAAATCGACGCAGCGTTGAATGTGCATGAAGAAAATGCGCGGCTTGAAGAACAAAATGCGCAATTGCTCAAATGGCAGGCAGTGGCCGAGCATGTTTCACGAGAGAATGCGCAACTTCGCCAGATTCTCCACGCGGTGCCGGATCCCGATGCCAGCTTTATCACGGCGCGCGTTATTTCCGATTCGGGCGGGCCCTTCGTCCGCACGGTGCTGATCAACGCGGGCGCGCAAGATAATGTCCGGAGAGGCCAGGCCGTTATCACCAGTGAAGGCCTGACCGGGCGCGTCGTATCGGCAGGCCGCCATAGCGCGCGCATTCTGCTTTTAACGGATTTGAACTCCCGCATTCCGGTTGTTGTAGAATCCAGTCGCGAACGGGCCGTACTGGCGGGCGACAACACGCCGCATCCCCGCCTGGAATTTCTTGCCGTGGATGCTCGGGTCAGTGTCGGCAACCGGATCGTCACTTCCGGCCAGGGCGGCATATTCCCACCCGGCCTGCCGGTAGGCATCGTTTCCTCGGTTGGCGAGGAACGGGCGCTGGTGCAGCCTTATGTCAATTGGGACCGGCTCGAATATGTCACCGTACTCGATTACATCCTACCCGGGTTTCTGCCGGAATCGAAACGCGCCGGGCGCATCGGCGAATTGAAATGAGGGCGGCAACCTGGGTTGAGCGAACCGATTTACAGCTCCGCGGCCTGACCCCGTTTGTCTTTACATTGCTGATGGTGCTGGCCAGCGCGCTGCCCTGGCATTTGCCGAGTTTTGCCCCGGTTACGCCAGCCTTCACGGCGATGGCGATCTATTATTGGAGTATCTACCGGCCCGACAAACTGCCCTATGCCGCCACATTCTGTCTTGGCATGTTGCTCGATCTCCTCACGGGAGCGCCGCTTGGCCTTTCGGCGCTGGTCTATTTGCTCGTTCAGATCGTTCTGAATTCGCAACGCACCTTTTTTCACGGCAAGCCGTTCCTGGTGGTGTGGTGGGGCTTCTCGCTGGTCATGCCGGGGATTTCATTGGTGAGCTGGATTATTGCCTCGCTATATTACAATGCCCTTGTCCCGCCGATGCCGTTCGTCATTCAGGCTGTCCTGACGATATTGCTCTATCCGCTGTTTGGCGTGCTGTTGAGCGCCCTGCACCGGCATATGGCCCGAGGCGCGTAGTGGTGTTGGGGGGCACTAATATGCAGGGCGAAGCCAGCCGTACCAAACTCTTTACCCGGCGCACGATCATCCTCGGCGGCGCGCAAACCCTTCTTCTCGCCGGCCTGGCCGGGCGCATGTATCAATTGCAGGTACTTGAATCGGACCGCTACAAAACCCTGGCGGACGACAATCGCATCAACATGCAGCTATTACCACCGCCGCGCGGACGCATCTTTGATCGTTTTGGTCAACCGCTGGCGGTCAATCAGTTAAATTACCGACTGGTCATCGTGCCGGAGCAGGCTGGCGAATTGGAGCGCGCTCTGACCGCGCTCGGCGAACTTATTCCCATAGAAGCACACGACCGCGAGCGGATATTACGCGAGGCGCGTCGCAAACGGAATTTTGTCCCCATTACCGTGCGCGAGAACCTGACCTGGGAAGAGGTCTCGCGGATTGAAGTAAATGCACCGGAATTGCCGGGCACCATGATCGATGTCGGACAAACCCGGCACTATCTGGCCGGTGAGGAGACGGCGCATATTATCGGCTATGTCGGCGCCGTCTCGGAGAAGGAACTGGAGGGCGACCCGGTGCTCGCGCTTCCGGGCTTTCGAATCGGCAAGAATGGTGCTGAGAAAATGTTCGAAACAGCGCTACGCGGCAAGGCGGGATCGCGCCAGGTGGAGGTCAATGCTTTCGGCCGCATCATTCGCGAATTGCGCCGCGATGAAGGCCAGCCGGGTGATGATCATATTCTCACCATAGACATGGGCCTGCAGGAATATGCCAACGCCCGCATCAAAGGGGAAAGTGCCGCGGCCGTGGTCATCGATGTGCATTCGGGCGAACTGCTGGCAATGGCTTCTGCGCCCAGTTTTAACCCCAACAGTTTCACCACCGGTATCAGTCATACTGAATGGAACGCGCTGATGGCCAATACCCGCTTTCCGCTCACCAACAAGGCAATCTCGGGACAATATTCGCCGGGCTCGACGTTCAAGATGATGGTCGCATTGGCAGCGCTTGACGGCGGTGTCATGAACCCCAAACAGGACGTATTTTGCCCGGGGTATACCGAGCTCGGAAATCGCCGGTTCCACTGTTGGAAACGTGGTGGGCACGGCAGAATGAATATGAACTCCGCCATCGTCCAATCTTGCGATGTCTATTTCTACGAAGTATCGAAACGGGTTGGCGTCGACGGCATCGCCGTCATGGCGCGGCGCTTCGGATTCGGTGAAAAGCTCGGTGTCGAGCTGCCGTACGAACGCAAAGGTCTGGTGCCGACACGGGACTGGAAACTGGCGGTACACGGCGTTTCCTGGCAAAAGGGCGAGACACTGAATATTGGCATCGGCCAGGGCTTCTTGCTGACGACGCCGCTGCAACTTGCCGTCATGACAGCGCGAATTGCCAATGGCGGAATCGCTGTCCTCCCCAAACTGGTGCGCGAGACACGACGTTCGGGCCAACGCCTGCCGGACCAGCGCGAACCCTTCCCGTCCATGGGGCTTTCGGCGGCCCATCTCGCCATCGTCCAGAAGGGCATGGCGGATGTCACGAACAGCCCGCGCGGCACGGCGTACCGCGCCCGCATCGAGGAGCCGGGCATGGCCATGGCCGGCAAAACCGGCAGCGTACAGGTAAAACGCATCACCACGGCGGAACGCGAGCGCGGCGTTCGCAAGAATGAGGATCGGCCGTGGAAGGACCGTGACCACGCACTCTTTGTCGGCTACGCGCCGGTTGAGGCACCGCGCTATGCGGTCTCGATCATTGTCGAACATGGCGGCGGCGGCTCCAAAACGGCGGCGCCGATTGCGCGCGACATCCTGCGCGAAGTTCAACGCCGCGACCCGGCGCGGCGCGGGCCCGATGAGAATATCGTGCTCGATAAACTGGCGGCGGTCTGAGCATGGCCGCGCAAGACAGCTTCGACGGTGGCCGCACGGGCATGAGCCTGATGCACCGGGTGTTTCATATAAACCTGGTTTTGGTAATACTCATTTGTCTCCCGGCACTTGTCGGATTCGCAATGCTCTATTCGGCAGCCGGCGGAAACATGGAGCCTTGGGCGGCACCTCAAATCATCCGATTCGGCGTCGGCCTGGTCATCATGTTCACTGTCGCGCTGGTGGATATCCGGTTTTGGATCAAATCCGCTTATTTTATTTACGCCGCCGCATTCGTACTGCTTTTCGGCGTCGAATTGTTCGGCGATTCCGCCATGGGTGCCCAACGC
>JAPYQV010000512.1 GCA_029937205.1 Alphaproteobacteria bacterium | reverse complement strand
CCAAGAGGGCGCTCTCCGGCCCGACGCCGAGCGGAAAGAGGCTGGCGGCAATAACGAAAAAGACCACTGTGACCAGGCTGCCGATGCCGCCGCGCAGCGCGAGGTGGAGATCGCGCCCAACCAGGCTCCAAAACGCCGTCACCATTCGCCGTAATCCGGTTCGCCCTGAGCTGTTTCGGACGCGCTGACAAGCGTGTCGATGGTCATGCCGTAGCCCGCCATATCGATCACCTCGGCGCCGGGCAGCGCGATGTCGGCGTGGGTGGCGACGATCGCCATGCCGCCATCCGCGCGGTGCGCCGCCAGCATGTCTTCCAAACCTGCCGCCGATTGTGCGTCCAGGGTGACGCTCGGCTCGTCGAGCAGCCACAGCGTTGCCGGCGTCGCCAAGAGGCGGGTGAGCGACAGGCGGCGCTTTTGCCCGGCCGAGAGAAAGCGTCCCGGCACATCGGCCAGGGATTTGAGATCAAGCGCCTGAAGAATGTTCGCGGCCGGCTCTTTGTAGCCCTTGGCGCGGGCCCAAAAGGCGAGATGCTCCTCGACCGTGAGGGCCGGCTTGATGGCCTCCATATGACCGACATAATGGATGCGGGCGCGGTGCGTTTCGGGTGCTTCCGCCAGGGTGAAATCGCTCCAGCCGAGGCTGCCGCCGACCGGTTTCAAAAATCCCGCGAGGATGCGCAACAGACTCGATTTACCCGAGCCGTTGGGGCCGCGCAAAACAAGCCCGCCGCCGCTTGCCAGGGCGAAGGAAAGGCCGGAGAAAACCGGCCGTTCTCCCCGGATGCATGCCAGTTGCTGCGCTTCGAAGCGTATCTCGCCGCCGCTCATTCATTCCTCGCCGTTGCGCCAGAAGCTCCACGCGCTTTATAAAATACGGCGCGAAGGGCTAATAATATAAGCTATCGGCGCATCTTCGTATCGGCAAGGCATTGCAAAACAGACAGGGAATGCAGACATCAGGACGTTGAGGCGTTTGTTCAGCCGCAAATCAATAGCCGCGAGCGTATTGCGCCCCGGCCTGGTGACCGGGCACAAGGCTGCCGACCCGGACGATTCGCCCGTCCTGGAAGTGCGCGCCGATAGTCATCTGGTGCGCGCGGTCTCCTATGGCCTCGGCCCGCGCTTTGGCCCGATGCTGGTATTTTTGCATGAAGGTCTGGGCGGTATCGCCCAGTGGAAGCATTTTCCCGACACCCTGGCCCGCGCTGCCGGCTGCAACGCGCTGGTCTATGAGCGTTGGGGTCATGGCGGCTCGGACCGATTGATGGGGCCGCGCAAGGCCGATTTTATGGAACGCGAGGCAGAGTTTGCGCTGCCACAAATTCTCGATGCCTTTGGTGTCGAGAAGGTAATTCTTTTCGGCCATAGCGATGGCGGCTCGATCGCGTTGATGTTCGCAGCACTATATCCCGAGCGCACGCTCGGCGTCATTACCGAAGCGGCGCATGTGTTTGTGGAAGACGTCTCGTTGGCGGGTGTCCGGGCGGCAGAGGCGCGCTTCGAGACGAGCGATTTGGCAAAGCGTCTCAGGCTCTATCACGGCGACAATACCGAGAGCATGTTCCACGGCTGGGCCGATATCTGGCTGTCGCCGGAATTTCGCGATTGGACCATCCCGCCTGAAACCCTGGGTGCCATCGAGGCGCCGGTGCTCGCCCTGCAAGGCGCCGACGACGATTACGGCACGCCGGCGCAATTGGAGAAAATCAAAGCCGGTGTCGGCGATGGCGCCAAGACCGTGCTCATCCCCGAATGCGCCCATACGCCGCATGTTGAGGCGCGCGAGACGGTGATGGATGAAGTCATCAATTTCATCCAGGACTTAAAACAAGAGTCGGCGGAAGCGCCTAAATCTGAGGAGCTAGATTCTGGTTGATTGTTCCCTCAATCGCCGGGCGGCCGCATCCGCGGCCTTGGCTACCTCGTATTAACTCGGGCGCGCAGTCGCGCTTGCCGGAAGGCGATCCGCAATGCGTACCGCCTTCCAGATACAGCGCTTTGACTTTAAGGTTTGAATGTTACACTCCGCGCCCCATTTTTAGATTCATCCGGATAAGACAGGAGACGCCATCGTGATCGCGCTTGGCCAGGATTCGCTCAACACCCGCCGCACCCTGAAGGTCGGCGGGCGCAGTTACGATTATTACAGCCTGGAGGCGGCAGAGCGCGCCGGGCTCGGCGATATTTCCCGCCTGCCCTATTCGCTCAAGGTTCTGTTGGAAAATCTGCTGCGCTTTGAGGATGGCAAAAGCGTCACCGTGGACGATATCAAGGGCTTTGCCGCCTGGCTTCAGGAACGCCGCTCGAGCCAGGAGATCAACTACCGCCCGGCGCGCGTGCTAATGCAGGATTTTACCGGCGTGCCGGCGGTGGTCGATCTTGCCGCCATGCGGGCCGCCATGGTGGCGCTGGGCGGTGATCCCAACAAGATCAACCCGCTCTCGCCGGTCGATCTGGTGATCGATCATTCGGTCATGGTCGACCGTTTCGCCACCGCCACCGCGCTCCGCGACAACACCGCCATTGAGATGGAGCGCAACCAAGAGCGCTATGCCTTTCTGCGCTGGGGACAGCAGGCG
>JAPYQV010000025.1:3265-14079 GCA_029937205.1 Alphaproteobacteria bacterium | reverse complement strand
ACACATCATCGGGCCGCCGGATATATTCCGCATTGTCGGTCATTATGGGTTTCACGTTAAACGCCGAGGTAAGCGCTACCCTAACACGCAATTATGAGCCCAATGGAAATTGCAATCGGGTTTGCCCGGTCAATCGGTGAAAGGATCCTGCACCAAAATTGTATCCTCGCGCTCGGGGCTGGTGGACAGGAGCGCCACCGGTGCTTCGATCAGCTCTTCAATGCGGCGGATATATTTCACCGTGCTGGCCGGCAGTTCGGCCCACGAGCGTGCGCCCCGGGTGCTCTGCTGCCAACCGTCGAAACTTTCATAAACCGGCGTTGCCGCCGCCTGCTCTCCCGCCGAGGCCGGCAAATGGTCGATCTCGCAGCCATTCACCCGGTAGGCAGTGCAGACTTTAAGCTCATCCATGCCATCCAGCACATCAAGCTTGGTGAGAGCGATGCCTTTGATACCGCCGATTTTTACCGCCTGGCGCACCATCACCGCATCGAACCAGCCACAGCGGCGTTTGCGCCCGGTAACAGTGCCGAATTCCTTACCGCGTTCGCCCAACCCCTCGCCGATCACATCGCTGAGCTCGGTCGGAAAAGGTCCTGAGCCGACGCGTGTTGTATAGGCCTTGGTAATGCCCAAAACATAGCCGATCGTACCCGGCCCAATGCCGCCGCCCGCCGCCGCCTGGCCGGCAACCGTATTGGAGGACGTGACGTAGGGATAGGTGCCGTGATCGATATCGAGCATGGCGCCCTGGGCGCCTTCAAACAGGATGCGCTTGCCGGCGCGGCGCTCGGCGTCGAGGCGGCGCCATACGGCGCCCAAATAGGGCAGAATATGGGGTGCAATTTCGCTCAGCGCCGCCTTCAAACTGGCTTTATCCACATCCGCGATGCCAAACCCCCGGCGCAACGCATTGTGGTGCAGCAAAAGCTCGTCGAGGCGCGCGTCAAGCGCCGCCAAAGAGCGTAAATCGCAGGTTCTGATCGCACGGCGCCCCACCTTGTCTTCATAGGCCGGGCCAATGCCGCGCCCGGTGGTGCCGATGGTTTGGCCGCCGCGTGCCGCTTCGCGCGCTTGGTCGAGTTCGCGGTGCAGCGGCAATATCAGGCAGGCATTTTCGGCGATCATGAGATTTTCGGGCGTGATCTCGACGCCCTTGTCGGCGATCTCTTCGATCTCGCGCTTGAGCGCCCACGGATCAATCACCACGCCATTGCCGATAACCGACAGTTTACCGCCGCGCACCACGCCGGAGGGCAGCAGGCTCAGTTTGAAAACCTTACCGTCGATCACCAAGGTGTGGCCGGCATTATGCCCGCCCTGAAAACGCACCACCACATCGGCCCGCTCTGACAGCCAATCGACAATTTTGCCCTTGCCCTCGTCACCCCATTGGGCGCCGACGACCGCGACATTCGACATATGATTCTATTCCTCGGGCTGAATTTCGATGAGGCCGCTCTCGGCATAGAGATGGCTGCAGCCGAGACGGCGCGCCTCTGCCGCATCATCGTCCGATGGTCCCAGCGCCGCAATAGCAATCCAGCCCTCGGCGCGCAATTGACGTGCCGCGTTACTGGCCATGCCGTGCGGCAGAAATACACGTTTGTCCGCCGCCGGGGGTGGTACCGCGCGCAGCAAAGAATCCATATAAAGCGTGCAACCGGCAGCGTCTTCCGTCTGCACACCGCCGGTGGCCAACGGATAGCGCCCACCGCGCCCCAACTCACCGCGCACGCCGGCGGCGAACAGCGTAAAACTCACCCCGGTTTGATACTCAAAGCCGCGCCGCTCGACCGGGTCGATTGTCATACTGAGGTCGGGCGATGCCTGCAAAATCAGGCGGGCAACGTCACCCAAGGAATCGGCGGCGGTACGCGCCGCATCCGGTAAGTCAAGATCCGCCAAGGCATCAAGCGCCGGACCTGCAACGCCGGTTGCGCTGAGCAAGCCGTTCAATGGCCCTGCCGCAGCACCCGCCAATGCGGCAACACCGGCGCCATCCTTGCGGTCAAGCGCGGCACGCAGTGCTGTGCGGCTTTCGCCGTCCAAATCCAGCCCATCCAGAATTGCCGTCACCAAAGTCGGCGCGCTGAGGTCGACGGTCAGGTTTTCGAGGCCGAGTTGCGCCAGCGCTTCAACCGCCAGCAGGACAATTTCGGCATCGGCATGGGGCGAGGTGGCGCCGATCAGCTCGAACCCGACCTGCGCGAACTGTCGCTCCGGGCGCAGTTCACTGCCTTCGACGCGCAGAATATCGCCGCCATAGCTGAGCCGTAAAGGACGCGGCGCCCGCGCCAGGCGGGTGCCGGCGATGCGCGCCACCTGGGGCGTCATATCGCTCCTGAGCGCCATCATGCGGCGCGACACCGGGTCCATCAGACGGAAACTACTTTCCGCCAGGCCGGCGCCGGTGCCACTCAAGAGACTGTCCTCAAATTCGATAAACGGCGGCTTCACGCGCTCATAGCCGTGGCTCAAGAAGCTGGCCAGCAGGCGTGCACCAAGCTCCGCCTCGCGCGCGGCATCGGGCGGCAATAGATCCTGCAGCCCTGCCGGCAGCAGCGCCTTATTTGAGATATCATTCATGGCGGCGGAGTTTTTACATACTTTAAGGGCGCTCTCAAGCGCCGGGCGACAGGACGTGGGCCCACGGCTTGGCTAGGCTAACCCCGAGAAGCCGAATTGCGCGGCATTTGGGCATGCGGCGCGGTGATCGATTTTAGCCACGGGGTGCATAGCTAGACCGATTCAACTTCTGCGGCGGCGGCGGCACGCGGCAAAAATAATTTGACTGTGGTTCCCTCACCTTCCGTGCTGTCAATCTCCACATGGCCGCCGGACTGCTTGACGAAACCGTAAATCATGCTGAGCCCAAGGCCGGAGCCCTTGCCCACATCCTTGGTGGTAAAAAAGGGCTCGAACACATGCTCCAGAGTATCTTGCGGTATCCCGCCGCCATCGTCCTTCACGGAGAGCATGACATATTGACCGGGCAATACTTCCGCCCAAGCCGAAACATAATCATCATCAAGCACACAATTGCCGGTTTCGATGACCATGGCGCCGTCATTCACCATCGCATCGCGGGCGTTGATGGCTAGGTTCAATAGTGCATTTTCCAATTGCGCTTGATCGGCTTCGCATAACCACAGGCCTTCAGCCGGGAGAATGTCTATCGCGATCGTCTCTCGAAGCGTGCGGCGCAGCATTTCGGTCATGTCGGCGACCAGCGTATTCATATCGATCATTGTCGGCCGAAGGCTTTGTTTGCGCGAAAATGCGAGCAATCTATGGGTTAGAGCGGCGCCCCGTTCAGCCGCGTTCATGCCCCGGTCGATCATGTCCACGGTGTGCCTGTCTTCACCAACGCGATCGCGTGCCATTTCAAGGGTGCCCATCATCACGGCAAGTAAATTATTGAAATCATGCGCAATACCGCCGGTTAACTGGCCGACGGCTTCCATCTTCTGCGCCTGGGGCAGCTGCTCTTCCGCCTGCTTAAGCTCGGTAATGTCCTGCACCGTTCCAGCCCGCCGGATCAATCGCTCCTCGGTGTCATACTCAAATACGATGTGTTCCCTCAGGGTACGCACGTCGCCGCCCGGGCGCACAATGCGATACTCGTGAACGTGCGGCGCGCGCGGCCTATCGTGGTCTGGGATAGTGTCCATGAAGCGCTCGAGATCGGCCGGATGAATACAATTGAATAAAGAATCATCGCTGAGGTCGAAATCGTCTTTGTCTTGCCCAAATATACGATAACATTCGTTCGACATAAGGCGCTTTTTGGTTCGCACGTCAAATTCCCAATTGCCAATATGAGCGATTCTCTGCGCTTCCTCGAGACGCGCTTCGCTATCGGCCAACCTGGACTCGCTTCGTTGCAGCGCCGCCTCCGCCGCGCGGCGCGCCGTGATATCCTCGACCACCGCCGTGCTAAACAAAAACCCGCCGTCCGGATCGAAATTTGGTGTCGACGTGATTTGCGCCCAAATTGTTCCGCCATCCTTGGTCAGGTAGCGTATTTCCTGGCGATAAAACGGCTTCTCCCGGTCGATTGTCTGGCGCCGATTTACCCGGGTCTTGGCCATATCCTCCGGATGGGTGATATCGGCAATCATCTTGCCTTTGAGTTCACCGGGTTCATATCCCAGCATCACATTGAAGGATCGGTTGATTTGCAATATCCGGCCGTGAATATTGGCCAAGGCCATTCCCACGCCGGCGCTTTCGAATACCATCCGGAATTGGGCATCACCAAATTCTAACGGTGTTTTCGCAGTGCGCGCCGCCTCCAATTCAGCGACTTTACGCCGAAGGTCGCTTACTTCATGCGTCAGTCGCGCCAAGTCCGTGGACGCTTGGTCTCCATTTGGCGGTTCGGGAAAAGCCATGAAATGACCTGTTCTAAGGTGAAATGTGCCTGCGCATCATCAAGTGTAGCCGGCAATTGCGTCGCGCACCGCACGGGCGATCTCCACCGCGCCGGGCGTGTCGGAATGGACACATATGGTCTCGCATTTAACCTCGATCAGTTTGCCGCCGAGCGTCAGTGCCTGGCCGTCGCGCGCCGCGCGCAAGGCTTGGGCCGACGCCGCATCCGCTGCTACCGGTTCGTGCTGGCGAATGATGACGATTTCGCCCGAATCATCATAATCGAGATCCACATAGGTCTCCCAAATTACTTCCGCGCCTTCGGCCGGGTACCATTTCTCATGACCGGTGCCGGACATGCCCATGAGCGGCACGCCGAAGGTGACGGCCGCACGGGCGATGGCGCGGGCGACTTGTTCATCGCGGTAGGCGGCGCCATAGAGTGCGCCATGGGGTTTGATGTGATTGAGCGCCATGCCCTCGGCGTCGAGAAAACCCTCGCGCGCCCCGACCTGATAAATGATGCACGCGGTCAGTTCCTCGGACTCCATCTCCATGCGGCGGCGGCCGAAACCATCGCGATCCGGATAGGACGGATGCGCGCCGACGCGCACGCCGTTTTGCTTGGCCAGGCGCTCGGTTTTGCGCATGACGGAAGGATCGGAGGCATGAAAGCCGCAGGCCACATTGGCGACCGATATGAGCGGCATAATGGCGGCGTCGTCGCCGCATTTATAGATGCCGTAGGCTTCGCCCATATCGCAATTGAGGTCGACGGTCATCGCAGGCTTTCTTCTTGAATTTGCTTTGGCCGCAATCTAGTGGTGGGGATAAGGCGTGACAAGCATGTGCCGGCAAAGCGGGAGAACAGCGATGAAATTCCTAGTATTGCAACATATTGCGGTGGAACATCCCGGTTCGTGGCGCGATGTCATGCGCGACCACGGCATCGCCTGGGACATGGTGGAACTGGATGCCGGCGAGGCCATCCCGGCTCTCGATGAATATGACGCGTTGATCTCCATGGGCGGCCCGATGGATGTGTTTGATGTCGCCGAAAATCCCTGGTTGGTGACCGAAAAATCGGCCATTCGAGAGGCGGTTCAGGGGCGCGGCATGGCATTTCTGGGTGCTTGTTTAGGGCATCAACTGTTGGCCGAAGCGCTTGGCGGCACGGTCGCGCGTATGGCGCTGCCGGAGGTCGGGCTGATGGCGGTCTCGCGCACGGCGGCAAGCAAGACGGATCCGTTGTTCGACGGATTGGACGACACGCTCGCCTGCCTGCAATGGCATGGCTGCGAAATTGCGACGCTTCCCGCCGGCTGCGACGTTCTCGCGTCTTCCAGCGCCTGCAGGACGCAGGCTATTCGCGTCGGGCAACATGCCTACGGCCTGCAATTCCATGTCGAGATGACAGCGCAGACCGTTGCCGAATGGGCCGGCATACCTGCCTATGAGCAATCACTGGAAGCCGCTCTCGGGCTCGGCGCCGTTGCCCGACTAGACGCTGACATCGCCGCCAATCTCTCCACCTTCAACGCGACGGCGCGTCGTCTGTTTGAGAATTTTATTGGGCTGATCAGATAGCGACGGGACCAGAATCAAAAAAGCGGCATCCCTGCAGAGACGCCGCTTAATGAGACTCAACCGCCCCCGATTGAGCCTTCAGCCTTCGCTCGCGTTTGGTCTGACGCCGACCGGCCCGCAGCTTAGAACCACCCTCCCAACAATAGCGGCCTCTCATCTTGCAAAGCGTCCAACAAGTGCCACTGTCGTCGATAGTTATCAGACACCAACTAACTAATTTTTTCAATAAATAATTAGCGAATACTATAATTTCTTGTGGATATTTACTGTGGATAACTATAAATAACCAGTGGACAACTGCTGTATTAATAAACAGCCACCATATATTGAATCGTCAGCCCGGCCGTCACTCTACTTCGGAAATATAATCGAGAAATTTGCCGCTCGGCGCACGCGGGATTTCATCGTGGTACGTGAAGGCGATCTGGAAGGGGTACTGGAAACGCTCGCGCAGCCAGGATGTCAGCCTGCCCTCTTCGTCGTTTGTCAGCGCGCGCCGCACCACCAGCTTCATTTCCAGCGCTTCCTCAGCGCGCCGCACGATCTGGAATTGCACCACATGATCAAAGCCATCGAGAATATCCTGATAGTCGGGATAGTGTGATCAGCCCCCGCCTCGCGCAGACGGGCGACCGCCGGCGCGTCTTCCTCCCAGGGCTGCGCCGGATCGACCAATCTTGATCCGCGCAGCGTCGGCCACCCCCGAGTCAGCAGGAGGTCCTTGATCGATAGCGGCACGCCGTCCAACGGGCTCAACGGCGCTTTCGACCGCCAGCGCCGCTCGGACTCACGCGCCGCGCTGCGCGCGCCATCTCCGTCGACAAGGCGAAAGGCATTGAGCGCTTTGTCCCCGGCGGCGAAAGACTTCCCGCAGCGTAGAGACCGGTCAATTCCGTGACGGAGAGATATTCTATCTCAGTGCTCATTGCGCGGGGCTAACGATGCTGATTTCGGGTTGTTAATTACGGTCCGACACCGTGCCGCCGGATTGCCGTCAAAAGATGGTGCGCACGGCCCCTTCACGTTTCCGGCACTAATATCCCAACCCCTTGAAAATTAAACTTTTAATAACTATATGCAGACTAACTAAGGAAGCAATAGCGACAATAATTATCACCGGCGTCACAATCCTGACGCAATCCAACGTTATAGTCGTTCGTGTTAATTCTGCAATATTGGTGGTTTTCTCCTTCCGAGAGAGCGCCAAGACGGTAAGACAGGCAGTAAAGGGTCGAGATCATGGCAGCGAATTACCCAACAATCCGTGACCAAAACGGCGTTTCACAATATCTGCGCGAAATTCGCCAGTTTCCCATGCTTGAGCCGAACGAAGAGTTCATGCTGGCCAAAAGCTGGCGCGAACGCGAAGATTCCGAGGCGGCTCACCGTCTGGTAACAAGTCATCTCCGCCTGGTCGCCAAGATCGCCATGGGGTTTCGCGGCTATGGCCTGCCCGTCGGCGAACTGATCTCCGAAGGTAATGTCGGCCTGATGCAGGCGGTCAAACGCTTTGATCCAGACCGCGGCTTTCGTCTCGCCACTTATGCCATGTGGTGGATCCGCGCCTCGATCCAGGAATATATTCTGCATTCCTGGTCGCTGGTTAAAATGGGCACCACTGCGGCGCAGAAAAAGTTGTTTTTCAATTTGCGCAAGATCAAGGGACAGATTGAAGCCATCGAGGAAGGTGATCTGTCGCCTGAGAATGTCGAATACATCGCGACCGCGTTAAATGTGCCGGAAAAGGACGTTATCTCCATGAACCGGCGCATGCTTGGGCCGGATCAATCGCTCAACGCGCCGGTCCGCGAAGAAGGCGGCGGCGAGTGGCAGGACTGGCTCGAGTCGAAGGAAGAAGACCAGGAAAGCGCTGTCCTCGAGAGCGACGAATTCGCCCACCGGGGCGCCCAATTGGCGCGCGCCATGGAAGTGCTGAACGAGCGCGAGAAGCACATTCTCGGTGAACGCCGTCTCAAGGAAGAGCCGATGACGCTGGAAGAACTCAGCAAGGTATATGGCATCTCGCGTGAACGGGTCCGCCAAATCGAAGCGCGCGCGTTCGCAAAACTGCAAAAAGCCATGCACGCGGCGCTGCAACAGGAGCGCGAGGATGAGCGTTCCGCGTTGGCCAAGGCGCGCTGATCCCGGGCACGGGTTTTATTCCGCGGATTCGGCGGCCGGTTCTTCCAGATCCCATTCCTGGGCGAGCGCGCCGCGCGCTTCCTCGTAGCGCCGGATTTGGAATTGCAGCATCATTTCGAATCCGATTTGCCATAAAATCGGCACGCAGATAACCAGGAACCAGCCGCCGATGGCAGCGCAATATATTGTCAACCAGGTATCGATGCTGCCGGCCGGCGAAACGATCACGCCACTACCGGACATAAACTGAAAGTTGCCCGCCAGATAGGGAATTACCCCGGCGCCATTGGTGACACCGACGGTGCGGAACAGGTAACGCCCGGGCCGATCATCAACCAAAAACGCGACCATGGTCGGCAGCATGTCGCCATAGATGACGATGAAGGCCGGCAGTACCGTAACCGCCAACACGATACCGCCGACAGTCAATCCAAGAGCGACGAGTAGAACGCGGATGCGAAATATTCGAACTTGCCGCCGTGCCTCTTGCGACAGGGCGCCGGCGCGCGAATTGGTTCCGGCAATGCTCACCAGGAGCCTCCGCCAACCGCCGCCACGCAGGAAACCAATAATATTACGCAGCCGACCACATAGGCGGCACGCCGACCCCTCGATTGCGCCAACGAACGCCGCGCGGCGAAAAGCGCCTGGAAATGCGCCGTCATCTCGGCATGGTGGTTGTGACTGGCCACCGCGTGGCTATATTCCTCGCGGTCCAGCGCCAGCTCATCGCGGTCATTGATCAGGCTCAACAGATTGCTCAAATTGCCGGAACTCATGACGTCCGATATTTGCGCCGCCATCCGTTCGCGCCGCGATCGGCTGTAATAGCCCTGGATGGCGGGCCGTAAACCATTGCCGAGCCAGCGCGCCAGATTGCGCAGCCGATCGGGCCCGCAAAGATTTTGAACCCGGGCGAAATAGGCGAGGTCATAAATACAATCCTGCGAGCCGGGGGCCGCCCGCGCCACATCATTGGTCGCGCGTTGCTGCGCGGAAACCGGCATATGGGTGGCCAGGAAGGCCGTGATATGTGCATCCCGTGGCCGCTCACCAGGCGCCTCACCACCCGCGCATATCCGGTTCAAGGCGGGCAGGAGATCAGCCAATGCACGCACCGACTGGTTGCTCAACAAGGGGCTTTGGCATGGCACGCCGGGATTCATTTCGTAAAGGCAGCGTTCGATACCGGTTCCCATGGTGCTGCCGCGCGCAAAACCCTGATAGCTCCTGAACTGGATTTCAATTTGCTGCCGGCGGGCGCTCGACAACCCTTCCGGCAGGCGCTCGATGGACAGCGCGTTGGCGAGCATGGATTCCAATATTTTCTCGCGCGCACCATCGTCCGACAAGATCGCTTCCGCAACGGCGCTGGCGAAACCATCAAGCATCACAGCCACGCCATGAAAATAGACCGGGCCGTCCGGATCGAGCACGCGGCACAGCCGGGCGACGGACCTGTCATCAATCTTGGCCCGCGTCGTTTCCTCTTCGCTTCCATCGCCGATAAACTTGCTGACCGCATCGGCGAGATGAATATTGCCGAGGCTGCGCTCAAGCCAACGCGTCAAATGGCCATCCGCCAGATAGCCCCGCGCCGCACTGCCTTGGCGCGACAGGGCAAACGCAACGGCACGCGGGGAATTGCAGGCAAGACCCGCGATCTCGAACGGCCGAATAGCGCTTTTGCTATGCTGGAAAGGCCGCCGGCCGATGGATTTGCGGTTCAGCCAAGCCCTGAGCTGAGTGCAGGTACAACGCCCCTCCGGATCGTCATAGAGCAGCCCGGTAAGCAGTTCCGCCATATCGTGCGAGCAGCTCAGACGCCCGGCCAGCTCGCGGTAAGAGCCGCGATCGATGCGCCGCAGAATTCGCTGCGGCTGATGTAATTTGGCCGGCCAGCGGCCGCGCAAAAGCGTCACCACGGTCATGCCGAGGGCAAACATATCGCTGGCTGGCGTGCCCTCGCCGCGCCCGGCCGGCGACGCCATGGCGCTCTCAATCGGCTCGAACGCATCCGGCTGGTCGAAGCCCGGCGGCGCCGTCAGGCATTCGCCGAGCCATGCCGGTCCCTCCCCCTGGTCGCGGAAGAACATATTGTCGGGCCGCACGGCGCGGTGAGTCAGACCGGCGCGATGAAGAACCCGCAAGCTTTCTTCGACTGGCGTGAGAATGCGATCGACGATGGCGCGCTCGTCGAGGCGCTCTGCCGATTTGCCGCCGCGCGCCATCACACGGCGGCCCGCCGGGCGCTCCAGGATCAATGCCAAGCGCTCGCGCTCGGCGCCCGGCACGGCGATGGCGCCATGCGACAGAGCCTGCAGCATACCGGCCGCATCGAGCGCGCTAAAATCGGCGCGCTGCGCAAAGCGGCCATAGGAATTGCGTGTCAACACGAGCGCGAACCGGTGGCGGCTGCCGCCCTCCAGATCGTTCACCGCGAAGGCCTGCGCCTGAGGCGAATTGAGATGGTTCAGGCGATTGGAGAAATCAATTTCGTATTGTCCACCGACGATGCTCGCACCACCGCCCGGCAGCAGCTCCGAAGGACTCTCCGGGCCGGTACAATCAAGCGCATGTTCTTGCTGAGGCATCGTCCATTGGGTCAGTTATTTCGGGTCAGTTATTGCGGATCAGTTATTGCGGATCGGTCATTGCGGGCCGGTTATTGCGGGCCGGTTATTGCGGGTCGATTTCTGGCGGGGTGC
>JAPYQV010000025.1:0-3165 GCA_029937205.1 Alphaproteobacteria bacterium | reverse complement strand
ATTGCGGGCCGGTTATTGCGGGCCGGTTATTGCGGGTCGATTTCTGGCGGGGTGCGAAGAGGTTCACGAGGTGGCCGGAACTTCAGGACGTAACGGTGCAGAACATTTTTCGCGACTTAAGTTTTTTGCACAAATTTTCGGCGCTGTTGATGTCGCTCAGCGGGCCGGCTTCGACGCGGAAATAAATGCCCTTGCCGGCACCCAAATCGACTTCGTTCACACGCGACGACAGCTCGCCCAAGAGGTCTCCATGGCGCTTCTGCAAACTCTTCCAACCGCGTTTCGCGTCTTTTTCAGAGCGGTACGAAGCCAGGTGGACGTGCGCGCCATCCAGTGTAGGCGGGCTTTTGGCGGCCTGCTTGGGTGCCGCTTCCATCTTCTTCTGAGGTGCACTAGCGACTAGCGGCGCATCCGCCGGCATCGTCGCCTGCGCGGCGGTTTTCGGGCTCAAACCCTCAGGCATCGCCATCAAGGGCGCCAGCGCATCGAGTACGTGGCTGCGCTCCGAGGCGTAGCCCTCCGGCGTAATCATGCCGCGCTGCAACAATGATTCCAGGGTATCAAGGCGCTGCGCGATCTCCGAAACATCGGGCGTGGCCTCGCTGTGACTGCGCGACCAGGCGCCGCCGAGGCGCGCCATCAATTCGTCCTCGCTGACAAAGCCTTCCGCATAGAGGTCCTGAAGGATGGAGATGCGCTGATCCATGCGCGAGCGCCAATCCGATTCAAGATTCTGCCGTTCCGGCGCAAGCGGCACCGCGATCGGGCTGTCGGCATTGCGCGCCGCGCGGGCGATCACCTGGCGATCCAGCGCCGCAAGGTTTTCACGCGCAATCTCGGTTACGGTGCGGTCGACATTTTCGTCCAGCGCGGCTGTGCCGTCCACGGCGGTCGGGTTTTGCCGGACCAGCATGGCATAGAGCGCGCGCGCTTCTTCCTCGCGCCCGGTTTGCTCGTACACCACCGCCATATTGAGGAGCGCGAACGGGTTGCTGGGGTTAATCGAAAGCGCCGAATCCAAATAGATTTCAGCGTAGGCATAATTGCCCGCTTCGATCTCATTGTAGCCCTTGTTAACCAGGTTTTCGTCGCCCGACATCGTCTTGCCGAAAGTGACTTCTTTAATCAGCTGCGCGACTTCGGGAATACTTGAGACACAGCCGCTCAGCAACAACCCGGCAGCCAACATTCCGACTGCTGCCAGGCTCAGAAAGAGATCGCGCCAGCTGCGCTCCGGAATCTCGCTGTCGCGTTCAAAATAGGCCATGTCGTCAACTCCATTTACACCATTTCCGGACGGTCGCGATCGCGCGCCGTGCAAGGGCGGATTCGAACACAAACACACTTAAAAAGTGGTAAACTTGCAGCAGGTTACGCGCCCCACAGGCCAACCACCGGCCCGGTTGCTTTTGGCGCCCCTTCAAGCTATGTGTGGGCCCCAACGCCGCTAATGTCCCCATCGTCTAGTGGCCCAGGACATCGGCCTCTCACGCCGAAAACGGGGGTTCGACTCCCCCTGGGGACGCCAATTATTTCAAAGAATTAGCCGCACCCCTCGAAAACTCTTGGGCTTTATCTAGAACGCATTTTGGGCTTTGTCCTTGTTTCGAGCCTTTAGAACTGTATTTGAGGAAAACTCGAAATACAGAGAACGGACAGGATCATGAGCCAAGACCAGCACACCAAGGCCGAAACCCTGGCCGCACTCCACGCCGGCCCTGAGGTGTTTGTCATTCCCAATCCCTGGGACATCGGCAGCACCCAAATCCTGACCGCTATGGATTTCAAGGCCCTGGCCACCACGTCTGCCGGATTTGCCTTCAGCCGGGGCCGTTTGGATGGCGCCGTCAACCGCGACCAGATGCTGGCGCATGCGGCCGAAATTGTTGCCGCGACGCCGTTGCCGGTCTCCGCCGATTTGGAAAATGGCTATGGCGACGCGCCGCAAACCGTGGGCGAAACCATCCACTTGGCGGCGGCGACGGGATTGGTCGGCGCCTCGATTGAGGATTTCTCAGGTGGTCAGGACGGACGCATCTATCCTTTCGATTTAGCCGTCGAGAGGATCGAAGCGGCGGTGGCGGCGGCGCGGTCGCTGGATTTTCCTTTTGCCCTGACGGCAAGAACCGAAAACTTCATCCGCGGGCGGCGTGACCTGGACGATACCATCAAACGGTTGGTGGCCTTTGAAGCGGCGGGGGCAGACATACTTTTTGCGCCGGGACTGCCTGACTTGGATGCCATCCGGACAGTCTGCCAGGCGCTCAGCAAGCCGGTCAACGTCTTAATGGGCCAACCCGGCGGCACCACCTCACAGCTCGCCGACGCCGGTGTCCGCCGCATTAGCCTGGGCTCGGCACTGGCCCGCACGGCGCTCGGCGCCTTCATGGCGGCGGCAAGCGAAATCCAGACCGGCAGCTATACCTTCATCGATGGCGCGGCATCGTTCGCCGATATCTCGACGCACATGCGGGACACCGACTAGCGCCCGCCAGGAAAAGAACTGCCACGCTCTCCGCTTACAATCGGCGTACTATCGCGGCCTATGGCGAGCGCGCACGGGCACCATCACAATAACGAGCGTCGCGTCGGGTGGGCGGCGTTGCTTACCGGCGTGTTTATGCTGGCCGAAATCGCCGGCGGTATTCTTTCCGGCTCTCTGGCGCTGCTCGCCGATGCCGGCCATATGTTTGCTGATTTTATGGCTCTTGCCATGGCCTGGATAGCATTTCGCATGGCGCGGCGGCCGGCCAATTAGCGCTTCAGTTTCGGCTTCGACCGCTTTCAGATCCTTGTCGCCTTCGTCAATGGCCTCAGCCTGTTCGCCATCGCCGGCTGGATATTCTATGAAGCGGCGCTGCGCCTGATCGCGCCGCACGACGTCCTCGGCGGGACGATGCTGGGCGTTGCCGTCGCCGGCCTCGGGGTGAACATTATCTGCTTCCTGATACTCGCCGGTGCGGAGCGCGATAACCTCAACATCCGCGCCGCCGCCATCCATGTGATGGGCGATCTGTTGGGCTCCGCCGCGGCGATCCCGGCGGCGCTTATCATTCTTCTCACCGATTGGATGTTGGCCGACCCACTGCTCTCGCTCCTGGTGGCGGTTCTGATCCTCAAGAGCGCCTGGGGGGGGGGGGGGGGGGGGGGAAAAAAGGCTGGCCA
>JAPYQV010000511.1 GCA_029937205.1 Alphaproteobacteria bacterium | reverse complement strand
CGGCAAGCTGACGACCCGCTCCGTCGTGCATGCCATTTTTGCCGTCATCGTGGTCGACGCGATGTTCTCCGTATTCTTCGCTTATATCGGGATATGAGGAAGATGGCGGATCAAAACAATAGTGCTATTCGGGCGCGCGATATCACGGTCGCATTCCATGGCGTGAAAATATTGGACAAGCTCGACCTGGACGTAACGCGCGGCGAAGTGATGGGCTTCGTCGGGCCCTCCGGCGCCGGCAAATCGGCACTCTTGCGGACCATCGTTGGGCTCAACAAGCGGCTCAGCGGCAGCATCGAAGTGCTGGGCCAGGATCTCGACAAATTAAACTATCGCCAGCGCCGGGGAATCGAGGAACGCTGGGGCGTGCTGTTCCAGAGCGGCGCGCTCTTCTCGTCGCTGACCGTGGCACAGAATATCGAAGTGCCTTTGTTCGAACATACCAATTTGCCGCTCGATGTGATCGAGGAAATCTGCGCGCTAAAGATCGGCCTCGTCGGATTGCCGCGTGAAGCCGCCTCGAAATATCCGATGGAATTGTCGGGCGGCATGCGCAAGCGCGCCGGGCTGGCGCGGGCCCTCGCGCTCGATCCCGAAATTGTATTTCTCGATGAGCCGACAGCCGGATTGGATCCGATCGGCGCGGCGGCGTTCGATGAGTTGTTGCGCAGTCTGCAAGGCAGTTTGGGTCTCACCGTTTTCATGGTGACCCATGATCTCGACAGCCTACACGCGGTCTGCGACCGCATCGCTGTTCTCGGCGATAAACATGTTATCGTCACCGGGTCCATGGCGGAAATGCTGGAACAGGAACACCCCTGGATTCGGGATTATTTTCATGGCCCACGCGGGCGCGCCGCGCGCCGACCGGAGAATGCATAGCGATGGAAACCAGAACCAATCACTTTTTGGTGGGCAGTCTTGTGCTGCTGCTGGTGGCCGGGTTGGTGGCGTTCATCATTTGGGCGGTAAAGGCCGATGTGGACGCGAAGCACACCTACTACCATGTCTATTTTACCGGTTCTGTTTCCGGTCTCAGCAAAGTCAGTGAAGTCCGCTACCGCGGTGTTCCCATCGGCACGGTGACGGATATTCGCATTGACGCCGAAAATGTCGAGCGTGTGCAGGTAACTCTCGACGTCAGCGGCGAAACGCTGATCAAAGAGGATTCCGTCGCGTCGATTGAAATGCAAGGCATCACCGGGGTTGCTCTCGTGCAAATATCGGGCGGCCGCCAAGACAGCGCCGATTTGACGGCGCAGCCGGGTGAGACCTATACCGTCATTCGTTCGAAGCGCTCCGGTTTGGAACAGTTGTTCACCGATACGCCCGAACTGATCAACCGCATCATGAAATTGGTCGACACGGTCACCAAAATATTCGATGTGGATAACATCATGGCTATCGGCGATACGCTGGCCCACACGGAAAAAATTACCGCCTCGTTTGCCCAAAGTGCGGAAAAACTGGATGCGTTTATGGCAGACGCGTCCGGCATGGCGGCGGAGTTGCGCGCCACAGTGGCGGAATTGCGCGGTGATCTGAAGCATTTGACGGCAAATGCGGATGCCACCCTGATCTCGGCGCGCGCAACGATGGATACACTGGGCGATGAAACCGCAGCCATCGGTGGTGCTGCCCGCGCCCTGATTGCGGATTTGCGCGGCTCGGCCGCGTCCATTAGCTCCATGAGTGGCGAAATTCAAAGCCTGGTGGCCGAAAATCGCGTGCCGCTCAGTGATTTCACCGGCGAGGGTCTGTATGATTTCTCCCGCCTGGTCAGCGAAATGCGGACACTCGTCGCAAGCCTGTCGCGTATTGCCAATGATTTGGAAAGCGACCCATCGGGCTATCTGTTCGGCGACACGGAAGAGGGATTCAAAGCAGAATGACCATCGCCCGCGCAATAAATTTAGCCCACGTCAGGACCCGCGCCTTGGCCGTCATGCTCGTCTTGACCCTAACGGTTGGCGTCACTGGATGCTCGTTGAGCGGCATGCTCGCGGGTGACAGTCCAACGCCCAAACTCTTTGTCCTCACGCCGAAATCAACCTTCGGCAACGACATCCCCCATGTGAAGGCGCAACTCGTGGTCGAGATTCCGGTCGCCTCGGAGGGTTTGAATACCCACCGAATTGCGTTGCGTGACAGCCCGCTCACGCTCGATTATTTCGCCGGTGCGCGGTGGACAGAACGGGCGCCCCTGTTGGTGCAGACGCTACTCGTCGAATCTTTTGAAAATACCAACAAGATTGTTTCGGTGGCACGCCAGGGCATCGACCTCAGGGCCGATTATGTGTTGAAAACCGAACTGCGTGAATTCCAGGCGGAGTACACCGGCGGCAGCAATATTCCGGAAATATGGGTCAGGCTAAACGCCAAACTCGTGCGCATGCCGGCGCGTGTCATCGTCGCGTCCCAGAATTTCGAAGCGCGTCTGACGTCTGGCGGTGCCGCCATGATCGATATCATCTTTGCCTTCGACGAAACGCTCAACAAGGTTTTGAAGAAAAGCGTCGTCTGGACAATGCACCGTCTACGCTAGGAATTTTAATCAGGCTGGGTAGCGCATCAGCGCGGCATAGGGC
>JAPYQV010000510.1 GCA_029937205.1 Alphaproteobacteria bacterium | reverse complement strand
GCCTGACGGAGAGATCCGATTTGTCCATGCCAAGGCGCGCTTGTTCAAGCATCAGGGCGAGGGTTTCAAGTATGTGATCGGCGCCACGGCCGACATCACCGAGCGCAAGATGGCGGAGGAGGAACACGCGCAATTATTCGACGCGGTAGAGAATATGGAAGATGGCTTTGCCATATTTGACGCTTCCCATCGCCTGGAATATTGCAATAGCCGCTTCCGTGAAGATTACCCGGAGATCGCGCACCTGTTCCAGCCGGGCGTTTCCTATGAAACAATTTTACGCGCTGCCTACCCCTACACAAATGGCGTATTTCAAGGCGAATTACTGGATCTCGAAGCGTTTACGGAACTCGGCAAAAATATATTTGAAAATGGGGAAGCCTATGATTTCCAGCTTCTCGATGGGAGCTGGAGAAGTATTATAGACCATAAGCTGAAAGACGGTCGTCATGTTCGTTATCGTACCGATATTTCGGCTCGGAAAAAATCGGAAGCCGCGTTGGTCGAGAGCGAGGCCCGCTTGGCTGAGGCGCAGCAGATCGCCAATGTGGGAAGTTGGGCTCTGGATATTGAAGAGAATCGCCAGATTCGGGCGAAATGGTAGGCTGAACTTTGCCGCATCTATGGGATAAAAGAGAGCGAAGTCCCGCAGGATTTCGAATCTTTTTTGAGCCGCATTCATGAAGATGATCGTGAACCGGTGAGCCGATCGTGGGCCAAGGCGGTCGAAACCGACGGCTTTTACGAACTTGAGCATCGAATTGTCCGACCAAACGGTGACGTGCGGATTATCAACACCAAGTCACGGCTTTCCAAAGATCAGACGGGCGGTATCAGGCACTGGTTCGGTGCTTCGACAGACGTCACGGAGCTTAAGAAGGCAGAGAATGCGTTGCGCGAAAGTGAGGCCCGCCTGATTGAAGCACAGGAAATTGCCCATATCGGTAGCTGGGAACGCAATTTCAACGATGCCGGGCAAACGTTAAAATGGTCAGACGAGGTGTACCGGATATTCGGCCAGGACAAGGCTGATTTTAAGCCGACCCGCGGTTCCTTATTTGCCTGCATTCATCCGGAGGACCGCGCCAGTGTGTCGCAGGCGTTCGAGTGCGATGAGAACCATTCGTACGATTACAGAATAATCCGCCCCGACGGCGAGGTTCGCTTCGTCCGCGCCGTTTCGCTGATCTCCACCGCCAAGGATGGAAAGGCTTTCCGCCGAACGGGAACCGTACAGGATATTACCGAGCAGGAAGTCGCGGCGCTGCGATTGAACTTATTGGAAAATGAGGTGCAGCGGCGGTATCGCATCAACGCGATGGGGGAAATGGCGTCTTCCCTGGCACATGAATTAAATCAACCGCTCGCCGCGATTGGCAATTATGTCGAGGCATGCCGATTCATCGTAAAATCCGGAGATCAAGAACTGCCGGCCGCGGCAGCCGATTGCCTCGACAATGCGATATTGCAGGCGCGCCGTGCGGCCGGTGTGATCAAGAGTTTGCGCCGCTTTGTTGGCCAGGACGATGGCTCGCATTCGCCCGAACAGCTCAATGAAACGATCCGCGAGATTACGGAGCTCGCTTCGATCGGCGCGGTTTCCGACGGCGTCCGCCTGGAGTTGAATCTAGCGGATAATTTACCGGCGGTGATGATTGACCGCGTGCAAATTCAGCAAGTGATCGCCAATTTGATGCGCAACGCGATGGAAGCGATGGCGCAGAGCCCACAGCGGGTTATGTCGGTTACGTCAAGAAATAATGCGGATGAAGAGTTGGTGGTTGAAATTGGCGATACCGGTGCCGGCATGTCGGTGGCCGCACTCGAAAATCTGTTCACGCCATTTCAAAGCTCCAAACCTGGCGGTATGGGCATCGGGTTGACCATATCCAGGAGGATTATTGAATCGCATGGCGGACAGCTTTGGGCCAAGCGAAACCCGGATGGCGGGATGATTTTTCAATTTTCGTTGCCTTTGGAAGAGGAAACGAGTGCCTGAACTTCAAGATCAAAACACAATTTATATAGTCGACGATGACGCGGCCGTGCGAGACTCGCTGGGCGCGTTGTTGGAGGCGGTCGGCTGGACTGTACAAAGTTATGGCTCCGGCAGAGCGTTTTTGGAGGTGTGCGACACTGGTATGCGCGGATGTCTATTGCTCGACATCAGAATGCCGGAGCTTGATGGCTTGCAGGTCCAACGTATTCTGTCCCAGCGTGGCGTGACTTTGCCGATCATCGTTATCAGCGGACATGGTGATATATCCTCCGCGGTTCGCGCCATGAAAGCCGGGGCTACGGAATTTCTTGAGAAGCCATTCAACAGCGAGATCGTGCTGCGTGCCATTCGCGCCGCACTCGAAGGAGATGCCGTGTTACGCGGCAAACAGGCCACCACTTCCGCGGCGGTCAAGCGCCTCGACGGTTTGACGAACCGTGAGCGCCATGTATTGGATTGCCTCATTGTCGGCAGTCAAAACAAATTGATCGCGCGGCAGCTTGGTATCAGTCCGCGTACGGTTGAAGTTCACCGCAGTAGAATCATGAAAAAATTAAACGCATCCAGTCTTTCAGAAGTGGTGCGAATTGCGCT
>JAPYQV010000509.1 GCA_029937205.1 Alphaproteobacteria bacterium | reverse complement strand
GGCTGAATTCCAGCCTTCGGAACAATTGAGCGCGCCCTCTGTCATGGTCGGATTTAACGTCTTCGCCGCTGAGAGCGACGATGAGGCAAAATATTTGCGTAGCTCCTCTCAGCAAAGTTTCCTTAGTCTCCGGCGTGGTCAGGCCGGGCCGCTGCCGCCACCAATTGAGGGATTCGAGGAGACATTGACGGCGCCGGAAAAGCTGATGCTCGACGATGTCCTGTCCTGCTCAGTGGCTGGATCGGCAACAACCGTACGGGCCGGTCTCGAGGAATTCGCCGCCCGGACACAGGCCGATGAACTCATCATCACGTCACACATATTTGACCATGCCAAGCGCCTTCGCTCGTTTGAAATCACGGCGGACGTGGGAATCGCGAAAGGTTAGTGCGACGTCACGCGATCGGTTTTAAATTTCGAATTGTTTCCAGAAGGGCGGCGGGCAGGCCCTCAGTTTCCGCGTCCGGAAGCGCGTCGAACATGCTCTGCAAGTCCTTGGCGAGTATTCCGAGAGTGTTGTCGAGCGCATAGCCGTGGCGGGCAAACTCAACACTGCTGAAATTGGTGGCCAGCCAATTTTGACCAGAACTGTCGTTGAGCACCGCAAGCAATCGGTCCTCTTCCACGCCAAGCTGTTCGGCCCAGCGCAGCACCGTGCGCGTCGCCGCGGTTGAACTGGCCGCGCAAAAATTATTGAGCACCTTGGCGGTCATACCGGCGCCTAACGGTCCCATGCGGTGAAACTTATCACCCATGGCATTAAACAACGGCTGAAGATGGTCGAGAATCTCATCATCTCCGCCAAGCATGAAACTCAGGCGTGCCTCTTCGGCCGAAATCGCAGCGCCCGACATGGGTGCATCCACCAGTGTGATCGCGCTTGGCACGCGGGCCCGCAATTCCGCCATATAGCGCGGCGACAGGGTGGAGCAAATCAGGAGGATTTCGATCGCCGAAGGCTGGCGAGAGAGCAAAGCTTGAACATCAAACAAGAGTTCTTCCGTTTGTGCCGCATCTCGCACCACGCTGAGCACGACACGCCGGCCGGCGGCGAAGCTGTTGGCGTCGGTCATATGCGGCGCCAAGCCACCGAAGGATTGCGCCGGCAGGACATCCAATCCGGCAACGTCAAAACCGGCTTGAATCAGGGCGCGCGCCATCGGTGCGCCCATGCGCCCGCAGCCCGCCACACCGATCGGGCCAAGCCCGCTCTCCATTTTCGCTGCCATGCTTTGAAACTAGCGCAAATTCCCGACTACGGCGACGCCGTCGTCTCTTCGCCATACTTGCTCTTGATCTCACATGGCTTGGCAGCGCACACTCGCGAGCGAAATCGAACCGCGAATATGTGACGCTACCACACTCACCCAAGGGAAACCGAGACATGTCAAACGACGCTGAAGCCACCCTCCTCGAACGAGATGCCGCCCATGTGATCCACCCGCTGCACAGCCGTGCGGTGCATGCCAAGGGCAAGGTTTGGGTCGGCGGTGAAGGCGCCTATTTGGTTGACGCCAATGGCGAGCGCTTCATTGATGGGCTGTCCGGCCTGTGGAACAACACGGCGGGCAATGGCCGGCGCGAACTTATCGAGGCGGGCAGCCGGCAGTTGGAGGAATTGGCCTTTGCGTCAGGCTATGCGGGCAGTTCCAATCCGCGCGCCATTGAGCTTGGCGAGAAGATCGCCAGGCTCACTTATCCCAATATAAATCAGTTCTATTTTACCTCCGGCGGCGGTGAAGCGACGGACAGCAATATTAAAATGGCGCGCTACTATTGGAAGCTCAAAGGCCAGCCCACCAAGACCAAGGTGATTTCCCGCATCCTCGGCTATCACGGCGTGACGTTTGCCGCGATGTGCGCGACGGGACTTGATGTTTACTGGCCGATGTTTGAGCCGCTCATTCCCGGCTTCAGCCATATTCCGAGCCCCTATCCCTATTTTTATCAGGCGCCGGAGGGTTCAGAGAGCCAAGGCATCGCTGCCGCGGACGAGCTCGAGAAAGCTATTCTGGCCGAAGGCCCGGACACGGTGGCGATGTTTATCGCCGAACCCGTGCAAGGCGCCGGTGGCGTGATCGTGCCACAGGACGACTATTTCCCGCGCATTCGAGAAATCTGCGACAAATATGAAGTGCTGTTGGTTTCGGACGAAGTGATCACCGGCTTCGGCCGCACCGGAAAAATGTTCGGTCTCGAACATTGGGGCGTAAAACCGGATTTGATCCAGTTCGCGAAAGCCATCACCTCGGGCTATTTTCCGTTGGGCGGCATCGGCGTCAGCGACGAAATCGCCAACACCATGAATGAAAGTGACAAGCCTTGGATGCACGCTTATACCTATAGCGCTCATCCCGTCGGCTGCGCCATCGCCAGCGCCATGCTCGATCTGGTCGAGAAGGAAGATTTTCCCGGTCAGGCGGCGGAGAAAGGCAAGCGGCTTTTGGTCGGCCTCAAGGACGCGCTCGCCGACCATCCCAATGTCGGCGAAATTCGCGGCATCGGCATGATGTGCGCGATAGAGTATGTCAAGGATCGTGATACAAAGGAGGTGTTCGATGCGGCGGATGGCATCGGCGCCAAAGTCAACGCCCAAGC
>JAPYQV010000508.1 GCA_029937205.1 Alphaproteobacteria bacterium | reverse complement strand
CGCCGGCACGCCTTGTGATCGATTCCGAAGATCTTTATCAGGTCCAGGATGGCGAGATATTGATCTGCCGCATCACCGCACCCAGTTGGGCACCGTTATTCTCGCGCGTCTCGGCGGCGGTGTCGGATGTGGGCGGCATGATGGCCCACACCGCCATCATCTCGCGCGAATACGGCTTGCCGGCGGTGGTCGGTGTCGGATTCGCGACGGCGACGATCAAGACGGGCGATATCGTCGAGGTCGACGGCGACGCCGGCACCGTGCGTATATTGCAGCGGGCTTCCGCGTGAGCGGCGATGCCTTCATACTCTGGCTCGATCACGCTGCCGCACCGGGGAATCTCCTGCTCGGCGGAAAGTTCGCCAGTCTCGCCGAGATGACGGCGGCGGGGTTCGCCGTACCGCCGGGATTCGGCGTCTCCACCGCCGCCTATCGTCATTTCATGCGCACCACCGGCCTGGCGGCGGAAGCCGAAGAGGTGCAAAAAACCGCGCGCTCGCTCGCGCTGCCCGACATCAAGGCGCGCTCGGCAAATCTGGTCGACGCTATTGCGGCGGCGCCCATGCCGGACGCGCTCGAAGCGGCGGTGCGCGCCAATTACGCCCTGCTGGAAGAGAAAACCGGCCAGACGGACGTGCCGGTCGCCGTGCGTTCGAGCGGCGAAACGGAAGATCTTGCCGGCGCCAGTTTTGCCGGCCAGTACGATACCTATCTGTGGACTACCGGTGCGGACGCAGTGTTGCAAAATATGCGGGCATGCTGGGCCAGCATGTTTGGCGAGGCGGTGTTGAGCTACCGCCGGGAAGTCGAGGCCGCCGGCGCCGCAGAGGACAGCGCCATCTGCGTTGGCATCCAGCAGATGGTCGAGGCGCGTGCCGCGGGCGTGATGTTCACTCTCGATCCGCTCAATGGCGACCGCTCGAAAATTGTCATGGAAGCCTGTTGGGGCCTCGGCGAAGGCGTGGTCAAAGGCGATATCAGCCCGAGCCGCTTCGCTATCGACAAGGTCACTTTCGAAACCATCAAGCGCGAGATCGTCCCTCAGCAGGAGGAATATCGCTTCGATCCGGACGCCGGCGCGGTGGCCCTGATGCCGGTCGCGGCCGGGCGCCGGGAGAGCGCCTGCATCGACACGCCGGAAGCCATTGCGCTCGCCAAGCTTGGCAAAGATATCGAGCAACGGCGCGGCGCGGCGCAAGACATCGAATGGGCGATAAGCGAAGCCGGCGATATCCGCGTCCTCCAGGTGCGGCCGGAAACGGTGTGGAGCCAGCGCGAGAGCGGCGGTCTGGTGGAAAGCGCCAAATCGCCGGTCGATCATGTGCTTGCGCGCTTCGCCGGCGTGCCCGTGGCGGGCGGCGCCTCTGACAAAGGCCAGTCATGAAGGCCGCCGATTTCATCTATCACCGCGCCTCCGACGTGGCCGAGGCGGTGCGTTATCTCGAGGATTATGACGGCGGCGCGCGGGTGCTGGCCGGCGGGCAAAGCTTGGCGCCGATGCTCAATATGCGGCTCTGGCGACCCGATGCTCTGATCGATATCAACGGGCTCGGCGAGCTTGCCGAGATGGCGGCGGACGGCGAGGAGACCCGCATCGGCGCGCTCGTTCGCCTTGCCGCAATAGAAGACTCGCCGCTGGTCGCCGAGCGGCTACCGCTGATCGCCGCCATGGTGCGCCATATCGGCGATCGTCAGGTGCGCAATCGCGGCACCATCGGCGGCAGTCTGGTTCAGGGCGACCCGACCGGCGAGATGCCGCTCGGGTGCTTGGTGCTGGGCGCGACGCTCAGCGTGACCGGCCCCGCCGGCCCGAGAATCATCGCCATGGAGAATTTCTACGCGGGCGCCTATGCGGCGCGGCTGGAAGCCGGCGAGCTGCTGACGGAAATTCGCTTCGCCAAACATCCGCCGCATTTCGCGTTTCATGAATTCTGCCGTCGGCACAATGATTTCGCGGTGCTTTCGGTGGCTGCCACGGGCACGGTATCCGGCGATGGCGTGTGGCGGGGGATCCACATCGGTCTCGGCGGGGTCCACGACACGCCGGTGATGGCGAAAGACAGCATGGCCGCGCTCGAAGGCAGTCGCCTGTCGGACGCGGATATCGCGGCGGCGGGCACGGCCGCGCTCGACGCCATCGAGCCGCCCGGCGACGTCCGCGCATCGGCGCAATACCGTGCCCACCTGGTGCCGCGCTATGTTGCCCGCGCGCTCGCGGATTTGCGTGCATCCGGGAAGGCTACGGGATGAAGTTCCGCCAGGAGTTTCACATATCGGAGCCGCCGGCCACGGTGTGGCGCTTTATCGAGCAACCCTTGCGCGTGGCCGAATGCATCCCAGGCGTGGAATCCGCCGAATCGCTTGAGGACGGCCGCCTGTCGGTGCGCGCAACGCAAAAACTCGGGCCCATGTCGGCGACCTTCGAGGCCAAGATCCGCATCACCGAGCGGGTCCAGGAGGAGCGCCTCGCCTTTTCATCGACCGGCAAGGCGGTGCGCGGGGCGATCGGCAATTTCCGCAGCGACAACATCGTCACCCTCAAGGCCAATGGCGGCGGGACCGACATTGTGGTTGAGGGCGAGGCGGCGTTGGCCGGCGTG
>JAPYQV010000024.1 GCA_029937205.1 Alphaproteobacteria bacterium | reverse complement strand
GTAAAGAGC
Source organism: Alphaproteobacteria bacterium (assembly GCA_029937205.1). Lineage (GTDB taxonomy): Bacteria > Pseudomonadota > Alphaproteobacteria > UBA828 > UBA828 > PTKB01. The sequence goes on along the minus strand of JAPYQV010000024.1, from coordinate 14,261 downwards.
CGCTCGCCGAAATACCCAATCAGCCCGACAGCGTTCATACTGGTGCGAACGGTCTCGGGTTCGCCGTTTGAAGCAACGCAGAGACCGCCGATACGATCGAGCGCCTGAATTTCCCCGATCGCCTCGTGCACGCCGGCGATCGGGTCGAGCGCCACTTCCATGCCGGCATGCAAATCATCGAGAAAATTGTCGGCGAAATCCTGGCCCACCGGGCGGCCCAAACGTTCGCTCAAAATATCGAGCACCATTGCCATGGAGCAGCCGATAAAGACCTCATTCGCTTCCGTGTCATCCATGTCGAGGCCGAGCCCGCGCACCGCTTCGGCCAGGATGCGGCAGGCCAGCGGCTCGCTGTCCACCAACACGCCGTCGCAATCGAAAATGACCAGGGTATCGCGCACGGGGGGGAATTTAGACTATTCCACCGACCGCGCCACAGGATCTCTCATTGTTTGCTCCCTCAAACGCCGGGCGGTCGCGTCCGCTCCCTTGGCTACCTCGTATTAACTCGGGCGCGAAGTCTCGCTTGCCGGAATGCTGGGTGCATTCAGGTTGGTGGTGCCGCTTTCTCGATAATTACATATAGAGCGGTTCTTTTTCGAGGCCGTCATAGAGGCCGGCGACGAATTCTGCGTAGCCGTTGTAGAGCTGGGTCGGGACTCGTTTGAGGCCGTCGGGGCCGTAGAATTTTTCCGATGCCTGTGACCATCTCGGATGCGACACCTCCGGATTCACATTGGCCCAAAAGCCGTACTCGGCGGCCTGGATCTCCTCCCAAAACGACACCGGGCGCTGTTCCGAAAAAGTCATGCGGGCGATGCCCTTGACGTGCTTGAAGCCATATTTCCACGGTACCGCGAGGCGCAGCGGCGCACCGTTCTGGCGCGGGATCGGCTTGCCGTAATAGCCCGTCGCGATAAATGCAAGATCGTTCGTCGCCTCGGCCATGGTGAGGCCGTCGGTGTAGGGCCAGGGATACCAGAATTGCTTTTGCCCGCGCGCCACCTCCGGCTTCTCGAAAGTCTGCATGACGAGATATTTGGCCGAACCGAGCGGGCGCACGAGATCAATGAGCGCTTTCAGGGGAAAGCCCGAATAGGGCACGGCAATCGACCAGGCCTCGACGCAGCGATGGCGGTAAAGCCGTTCCTCGAGCGGCATGCGGGCCAGGAGATCGTCGATATCCAGCGTCATCTCCTTCTCGACCAGGCCATCCACTTGGATGGTCCAGGGCCGAATCGGCAGGTTCTGGGCGAGCTGGTAGATTTCTTTTTGCGAGCCGAATTCATAATAATTGTTGTAATGGGTGGCGAACTTCTCCGGCGTCAGTGGGCGGTCGAGCTTGAAGATCTCGTTTTGCGCCACCGGATAAAGATGCGCGCTGGGATCGACCTCGTCCGATTCTTTGTGTCCGGCGAATGCCGCGCCGGGCAGCGCCGCGCCGGCGGCGATCATGCCGCCAATCGCACCGACGCCCTTCAGCATCGTGCGGCGATTCAAAAACACCGCTTCCGGCGTCGCCTGGCTCTCGGGGATTTCCCAGCCCTTGTTGCGCTTAATCAACATCGCCCACTCCCTGCATTGATGTGATGATTATGAGTTGAAATAGGGCGCAAAGCGCAGCACGGCAAATCACGCCTGTGTGATGGGCCGGGTCCGGCCGCGATCTTTACACCAGTGCTGACGCGGCGCGTTGGATGCGCTCGCAGGCTTCGGTCAACGCTTCGGTCGAGGTGGCGTAGGAGATGCGGAAGAACGGGTCGAGGCCGAAGGCGGTGCCGTGCACCACCGCGACGCCCTCGCCGGCAAGCAAATAACCGGCGAAATCCTCCGAGCCTTCGATCACTTTTCCGTCCGGCGTCTTCTTGCCGATCAGCCCGGCGCAGCTTGGATAGACGTAGAACGCGCCTTCCGGGCGATGGCAGGTGATGCCGCTCGCCTGGTTCAGCATGGCGACCACCAGATCGCGGCGCTCACGGAAAGTCTCGTTGCGCTCAGCAATCGAGCCTTGCGGCCCATCGAGCGCCTCGATGGCAGCGATCTGGCTGATCGACGCCGGGTTCGAGGTCGATTGCGACTGCATCTTGGCCATCGCCTTGATCAGCGCCGCGTCGCCGCCGGCGAAGCCAATGCGCCAGCCGGTCATGGCATAGCCCTTGGAAACGCCGTTCATGGTGAGCGTGCGGTCATAAAGCTCGGGCGCCACTTCGGCCATGGTCGAAAATTGAAAGCCGTCATAGACCAGATGCTCGTAGATATCGTCGGAGAGTATATGCACTTGGGGATGGCGTGCCAGCACGGCCGCCAGGGCGGCAATTTCATTTCGGCTATAGGCGGCGCCCGTAGGATTGCTCGGTGAATTGAAGATGAACCATTTGGTTGCGGGCGTAATCGCCGCTTCGAGCGCATCCGGTTGCAGCTTGAAACCGTCCGCCTCGGCAGCGGGCACAATCACCGGCGTGCCTTCGGCGAGGAGAACCATGTCCGGATAGGACACCCAATAGGGCGCCGGAATGACCACTTCATCGCCCGGATTGAGGGTCGCCATCAGGGCATTGTAGAGCACATGCTTGCCGCCCGAACCGACGGTGATCTGCTCGGGCGCATAATCGAGCCCGTTGTCGCGTTTGAACTTGCGCGCGATGGCGGCCTTCAGTTCGGGCATGCCATCCACTTTGGTGTATTTGGTGGCACCGTCGCGAATGGCGCGGATGCCGGCTTCTTTGATATTTTCCGGCGTATCGAAATCCGGCTCGCCGGCGCCGAGGCCGATCACATCGCGCCCCTGGGCTTTCAGTTCGGCGGCCTTGGCAGTGATCGCCATGGTCGGAGACGGCTTGATACGGGCCAAGCGCTTGGCAATAAAGGACATGATTGGGACGTTCCAAATAGCTATGTGGCGGGAGCGGCTAACCTAGTGGATCAATCTGATTTATCCAGCAGATTCGAGAATATTTCCGCCAAGCGTTCGAGCGGCAATCCGCCGACATGTTTTTCGCCGTTGATGAAGAAGGTCGGCGTGCCGCCGACGCCGAGAGTTTCCGCGGCGAAGCCGTAATTCGCCAATATCTCTTTTTCCAGCGCGCCGTCCTCCACACATTGTTTGAATTGGGCGCGTTCCACGCCGGCGGACTCGCCGATTTTCGCCACCGCCAGGAGAGAGGATTCGGCCCGGCTCCACTGGCTGATGGATTGAAACAGAGCGTCCTGTACCGCCAGGAAATTCTCCGGCCCGGCGCAATGGGTCATGATCGCCGCCTCCACCGCGGCCCAGGACAGCGGAAAATCGCGAAACACAAAGCGCACCTTTCCGGTGTCAATATAATCCGCTTTGAGGGTCGGAAATATCTGCGCGTGAAAGGCGCCGCAATGGGGGCAGTTGAGCGAATAATACTCGACCATGGTGATCGGCGCGTCCGCCCGACCGAGCGCCAAATCGCCGGGCCGCGCTTCCAGCGCCTCCGCCGCCGCCGGGCGCAGCGTCGCGGCCAGCAGCATCAGGGCAAGCGGCGCGGCCAATACAAATCGACGCGTGGTAAATAACGACATCGGCGGTTTTCCATTCTCCAAGGCAAACAATGCGGGCAAGTTAGAGTAAAACCAATCCAATTGAAATCGCCACACCGCAATCACACTGGCACGGTATCTACACCGCAATTCCGCGTAAGCTACGTCTGCGGAAACGCACTAATTCAGGAAGGCGGCGCTTCGCCTTCCGGCAGGCGCGCCCTCGCCAAGGTCACGGATGTGGCTGCCCGGCGCTTGAGGGTCTTCAGAAATGAGCGCCCGAGTTAATACCAGGGAGCCAAGCGCGCGGATGCGCGCGCCAAGCGCCTGAGGGCCAATCAATAAGAAGAAATTTCTCTTCCATGCGCGTCATGCTGCCGCCCTGGCGCGCGATCTCATCCAGCATTTTGTTGAGACCTTGGGACAGCATTTCGAACGGCACATTGCCATCCAGCTTCAATTCATTGATGAAAAAGGTCGGCGTGGCGTTGACGCCAAGCACGTCGCGGGCATGTTTTTGGCTCTCGAACACTTGGCGCTCCCACACCCGCTCATCGAGACATTTTTGGAACACCGCTTGGGGAATACCCTGGCTTTCACCGACCTTGGCAATCGCCTGCGCCGACGATTGCGCCTTGCTCCACACGCCGCCGGTTTTCAGCAGCGCCTCATGCACCGCAAAAAACCGCTCCGCCGGCGCGCAATGAGTGAGGATCGCCGCCTGCAGCGCGCCCCACGAAAGCGGAAAATCGCGAAACACAAAGCGCACTTTGCCGGTCTCGATGAATTGCGCCTTCAATCGCGGAAACACATCGCGGTGAAAATTGGCGCAGTGCGGACAGTCGAGCGAGTAATACTCCACCATGGTAATCGGCGCATCGCCAGCACCGAGCGTCCGGTCGCCCGGCATGGGCGGCAAGCTCTTGGCGGTGGCGGGGGGTGACGCCAGAGCGGCGAAGAGCAGGAGGGCGGCAGCGGCCAACAACCCGGCCCGGTGCCAATGCAAGATGGTGGTGCGCGCGAGATTGCCGACAGAAATAAGCATGACAACGCGCTCCACAAATTCGTTGTTGTTCGCTGTTAGCCTAGTTCGTTCCGAGCAACATATTCAAGCCGACATGCTTCGCGCGCGCTCAGTAAACCTCTTTAACTGCGCGCGAACCCCCTCCGGCCAGCGCGAAATCCGCTCCACAAACAACTCAAAATCCTTGGCAAACAGCGCTCGCGAAGCGTCTTCAAATCCCGGCTGGTCGCCGGCGATGTCCCACATGAACCGGTGTGCCGCTTCGAAGGTCTTGCGCACCTGCTCCCGATCCGCACCGTCTTTCCGCGCCGTCTCCACCAGCCGGCGCAATGCCGCCGAAGCGCTGCCGCTTTGGCCACCAAGCCACTCCCAGTGGCGCGGCAGCAACGTTATTTCGCGCGCCACGACGCCGAGCTTGGGGCGCCCGCGCCCACGCGGCATTTTGGTCGTTTGGTCCGGCGGGCCGGCAGGTGGCTTTCTTACACTCTCGCCCAGAATGGGATGATCACCGAGGCGCGCCAGCACATCCGCCGCGCCGCCCGAATAATCGATATCTATCGCCCGCCCATTAGCGTCGTCATAAAGCGCGATGCGAGACTCCTCGCCGCCATCGAGACGTGCCTTGCAGCGCCGCACCACTTCGGCTATCTCGCCCCGGGCGATAATTTCGTTGCCGGCGAAGGCCACGTATTGTTTCGTTTCGGCGTACATGCCCACTCTCCTGTTTCGGCCGGTGCCTATGAAATGAGGGAGAGTTTATTACCCGGATAAAATAAATTTATCAATATTATCCGGATAATAATTGAATTAATGTCGTTTGGTCACGGTTTCGCATGGCTTGTGCTATGCTCCGCCGTCCTAATTCAGCGTGAAATCCCATGTGGGCACACCACATATTGGGGAACGGGCTGGATTACAAAACAATACCAATTTGGATCAAAAGACATACAAGTTAATTACTAGAATCAACATCCCCGCAACTCGCGGCCAAAGCCATCAAAGGAACAAGAATATTCCCGCCAACCCCACCCCACACCCTTCCGGCGATCCGACCGGCCACCTCATGGGGCCGGCCAAACCTTCGGGTCTTGCCGGATCCATGCCCGAGCGGCGCGATATGGGACAGCCGTTCGAACTGGTTTCCGATTACCAGCCGGCCGGCGATCAGCCGCAGGCGATTTCCGAGATTTTGGCCGGGCTGGCTGAGGGCGAGCGCGATCAGGTGTTGCTCGGCGTCACCGGCTCGGGCAAGACCTACACCATGGCCCATGTGGTGCGCACCCTGGCGCGCCCGACCCTGGTGCTGGCGCCCAACAAAACGCTGGCGGCGCAGCTTTACGGCGAGATGAAGGGCTTCTTCCCCAACAATGCGGTGGAGTATTTCGTCTCCTATTACGATTACTACCAGCCCGAAGCCTATGTCGCGCGCACCGATACCTATATCGAGAAAGACGCCTCGATCAACGAGCAGATCGACCGCATGCGCCATGCCGCGACGCGCGCCCTGTTGGAACGTCAGGATGTGGTGATCGTCGCCTCGGTATCGTGCATCTACGGCATCGGCTCGCCCGAGACCTATTCGGCGATGACGCTTTATCTCGAAAACAAGAGCCGCATCGAGCAACGCGACCTGTTGAAAAAACTGGTCGAGCTGCAATACCGGCGCAACAACCAATCGCTCGAGCGCGGCGATTTCAGGGTGCGCGGCGATGTCGTCGAGATTTTCCCCGCCCACTCGGAAGACCGCGCCTGGCGCATCTCCCTGTTCGGCGATGACATCGAGGAGATTGTCGAATTCGATCCGCTGACCGGGCACAAGACGGCCAAGCTCGATCATATCCGGGTCTATCCCAACAGCCATTATGTGACGCCGCGCCCGACCATCAATCAGGCGGTAAAGTCGATCCGTCTCGAGCTCGCCGAGCGGCTCGAGGAATTTCAGGCGACCGGGCAATTGCTCGCCGCCGAGCGCTTGGAGCAACGCACCCTGTTTGATCTCGAGATGATGGAGGCGACCGGGAGCTGCGCCGGGATCGAGAATTATTCGCACTACCTGACCGGGCGCGGCGCCGGCGAGCCGCCGCCGACGCTGTTTGAATATTTGCCGGAAAACGCGCTGCTCATGGTCGATGAAAGCCATGTGACGGTGCCGCAGTTGAACGGCATGTACCGCGGCGATTTCAAACGCAAATCGACCCTCGCCGAGTTCGGCTTCCGCCTGCCGTCCTGCATCGACAACCGGCCGCTCAAATTCGAGGAATGGGAAACCATGCGGCCGCAGACGGTGTTCGTCTCGGCGACGCCGGGACCGTGGGAAATGGAGCGCACCGCCGGCGTCTTTGTCGAACAGGTGATCCGCCCGACCGGGCTGATTGATCCGGTCTGCATCGTTCGCCCGGTCGAGGATCAGGTCGACGATCTGATGGCCGAGATTCGCGACTGCGTGAAGAACAGCCTGCGCGTGCTGGTGACGACACTCACCAAGCGCATGTCCGAAGATCTGACCGAGTATCTGCACGAGGCCGATATCCGCGTGCGCTATCTTCATTCCGATGTCGATACGCTCGAGCGCATCGACATCATCCGCGATCTCCGCCTCGGCGTCTTCGATGTACTGGTCGGCATCAACCTGCTGCGCGAGGGCCTGGATATTCCGGAATGCGGGTTGGTGGCGATTTTGGATGCCGACAAGGAAGGCTTCCTGCGCTCGCGCACCTCGCTGATCCAGACCATTGGGAGGGCGGCGCGCAATGTCGACGGCCGCGTTATTCTATACGCCGACACCATGACCAACTCGTTGACCCAGGCGCTCGAAGAGACCGAGCGTCGGCGCGTCAAGCAACAGGAATATAATATCGCCAACGGCATTACGCCGGAAAGCGTGAAGAAGAATATCGGCGATATCATGGCAGGCATTTGCGAGCAGGATTACGCCACCGTCGACACTGGCGATGAAGAAACGCGCCACCTCATCGGCGCCAATTTGGAAGCTCATATTCGCGACCTGGAAAAACGCATGAAACAGGCGGCGGGCGAACTGGAGTTTGAGGAAGCGGCGCGCCTCAGAGACGAAATCCATCGCCTGCAGGAAAGCGACCTCGGCCTGACCACCCGGCGGAGCGCCACAGCATCCGGAGCATCACGCGCGCGCCGCCCCGGGCGCAGCCATGGCGGCGCGCCCGGCACCCGCGCGACCGGCAAAAAAGGCAAATTCACGCGCAAGCCGAAACGGCGCAGCTACCGCTAATCCCGGGCGCATCGTCGCGGCGGCTGGTATTATGGGCGGCAATGCCCATATGTGGTTTGTGTTTAAATCGGGTGCTGCAATGTTTCCACGGCAAATATTTGGCGCGCTGTTTTCAGCGCGTGCGGAAAACAGTCTTGCCGCACACGCCCGCGGCCCCGACCGGCTGCTCGGCCTGGCGCTGTTCACCGCGGCCGGCCTGTTGGTGGGCGGCTGGCTGATTCCCATCATGTCGGTGCGCCGGCTGTTTTTCTTCGAAGACAGAGTTTCGGTACTGCAGGCGCTCGAGGCCTTGCTGGCGCGCGGCCAATATTTGTTGTTCAGCGTCCTGTTGATTTTCTCCATACTCTTTCCGCTGGCTAAAATTCTCATTTCCTACCGGCTGTGGCGCAGCCCGGACGCGCACTCGGATAAATTCGAACGCCGCCTCGGGCGCGCCGAGATGCTCGGCCGCTGGTCGATGCTTGATGTCTTCCTCATGGCGATTGCCATCGCGGCGGTCAATTTCAGCCTGATCGCCGATGTCCATCTCCACCCGGGGCTTTACGCCCTTGCCGGCGGTGTGGTGCTGTCGATGTTCGCCAGTATGCGCATGTCGGCGCTCGCCGCGAAGATTCGCCGCGCCGCCTGAAGCGGGTTACGACGGCGCCTCGTAGGGGTGGGTTTTGCGCCAATGGGAAGCGATATCGGCGCCGGTGCAAAACCACACATCTCCCTTGTCCTGCATATGTTTGAGAAGTTTGATCAAGCCAACAGCGCGGGCCGGGCGGCCTATCAATCGGTCGTGCAGGCCGATCGAGAGCAGCCGTGGCGAATCCGCGCCTTCTTCGTGCAGGAGATCAAAGGCGTCACGCATATACTGGAAAAAATCATCCGCCTGGGCGAAGCCATTCGATTGATCGCAGCGATTGTCATTGGTTTCGTAGGAGTAAGGGATGACGAGATGGGGCATGCCCGTAACCGTGACCCAGTAGGGCAGTTCATCGTTCAGCGCATCGCGGTCGTAATGAAAACCGCCATGCTCGACCAGAAGGCGGCGCGTGTTTGCACCGGGCCGACCGGTCATCCAACCCACCGGCTTGACCTCGGTTAAGCGTTGGATACGCTCCGCAGCCTGATGGATATGGACGCGCTCGTCATGCTCATCGACGAAATTATAATCGATCCAGCGCAGACCATGGCTGACGATCTCATGGCCGCCCTCGACAAAGGCACGCGTCACTTCCGGGTTGCGTTCAAGCGCCGTGGTGACGCCGAGCACGCTAATTTTTACGTCAAACCGTTTGAAAATGCGTAGCACCCGCCAGACGCCAACGCGCGAGCCATACTCGAACGCCGATTCGGCGAGCGGATTACGCTTGCCCGGTACCGGCGGGAAACCAATATCGTTGAGCATGCCTTCCGAGGCATCGTCGCCGTCGAGGATATTGGCTTCGCCGCCGCATTCGTAATTGAGATTGAAATTGACGGCGACACGCGCGCCGCCGGGCCATGCGGGATCGGGCGGGTTGGCCCCATAACCGACATAATCCCGTGGCCAATCGTGATCTGATGGTGATTGCATCACCGCCTCCATTTATTGCAACGCCCGAATCTGGGCGCGGTCAGACCATTGGCGGGAAGGGCAGCCGAAAATGCAAGCCGGACGGACTGAGGGCACCAGAGTAAAGGCTGTGCGCCGGCCTACGCTTCGTCCGCCGGTCTACACTTCGTCCAATGTCTCGCGAATGGCATTGGCGAAGTCGGTTTTCTTGAATGGCTTCTGAATGAGGCGCGTGCCTTCTTCCAGCTCTCCGGTGTGATCAAACGCCTGCTCCGCATAGCCGGTCATGTAGATGATTTTTATCGCCGGAACGCGCCGTCGGAATTCGGCCATTAAGTCCGGTCCGTTCATGGCGCCCGGCAACACCACGTCGGAAAGCACCAAGTCTATCGCGCCCGTTCGATCCAATACAGTGAGCGCGGTTTGAGCGGTATCGGCCTCTACGGTGTCATACCCGACATCGGAAAGAAGCGAGACCGCAAACGCACGCACCTCGTCGTCATCCTCGACAACCAGGACGCGCTCCCCTTGAGACCGCGGAATTTCCGCTATCGATTGGTTGTCGGCGATCTCTTCGCCGTGTCCGGCCCATACCGGAAGATAGAGTTTGACCTCGGTGCCGTCGCCCAGTGTGCTGGTTATGACCGCCGCCCCGCCGGACTGCTTGGCAAAGCCGTAGACCATACTAAGGCCGAGCCCGGAACCCTTACCGACATCTTTCGTGGTGAAGAACGGCTCAAATACGTGGCCGAGGGTGTCTTCCGCAATGCCGCAGCCGGTATCGGAAACGATGAGCACGACATAGTCGCCGGGATCGACATCGGCCCGTTTGGCCGCAACCTCATCGGGGAGAGAAATATTTGCCGCTTCGATTTTGAGGCGCCCGCCCCGCGGCATGGCGTCGCGGGCATTGATCGACAGGTTCAGTAATGCATTTTCGAGCTGCGGCTGATCGGCAACGCAGAGCCATAAATTCTCCGTTTCAATGGTCACGACGTCGATGGTTTCGCCCAATGTACGGCGCAACATATCCGCCATATCGGAGATCAGAAGGTTGAGATCGATCGTCGTCGGCAGCAATGTCTGTTTGCGCGAGAAGGCAAGCAGCCGATGGGTTAAAGCCGCGCCACGCTCCGCCGCTTTGACACCGCGTCCGACCATCTCGCTGACCGGGCCGTCGGTGTCCACACGGCGCCGATAAGCTCCAGATTGCCCATCATCACGGCCAGCAAATTGTTGAAATCGTGCGCCACGCCGCCGGTGAGTTGGCCGACGGCTTCCATCTTCTGGGCCTGTAGAAGCTGTTCCTCGATTTGTTTTCGCGCGGTGATATCCTGCGTCGTGCCGCTCATGCGCAAAGGCTTGCCCACCGCATCTGTGGTCAGCTCGCCGCGCTCATACATTGCATGAACGCTGCCGTCGGGCCAGACCACCCGGTAGTCGATGCTGTACGGCTCGCCTTCTTCCAGGGTCCGGCGCACTGCTTCTTTGACCCGCGCCTGATCCTCCGGGTGGACCGCGTCATAAAACGCACGATCATTTCCGCCAAATTCTTCGAAAGTGCGGCCGAAAATTCTGTAGATTCCGTCAGACTAGGCGATGTCGTCGGTCTCAATATCCCAGACCCAATTGCCGAAGCCGGCAATGCGTTGCGATTCCGCCAGTCGCGCTTCGCTTACTTTGAGTTCATCCTCAATGCGTTTTCGTTCGGTAATATCTTCGACAATAGCGATGGTGCCGATTGGCGATCCGGCGGCGTTTTTCAGCGCAGAGGAATGCATATTAATCCAGATGGTTGAGCCATCCTTGTGCAGATATCTCTTATTCATCTGAAAATTTCCTGCGCGCCCATCCAGCAGGTCCGCGCTCGCCAGTGCTTCTATGGCTCTATCGTCGGGGTGGGTGAGTTCCTGATATGTCGTTTGCCGTAATTCTACTTCGCTCCGGCCCAACATTTTTTGATAGGCAGCGTTGGATTCGATATAGCGGCCTTCCAAATCATTGGTGGTGATTCCGACAGCTGCAGAATCGAATATCCGGCGCAGTTTTTACTCGCTGTCGCGCAGATTCTGCTCGCTTTCGCGCAAAGCGGATTCGGCGTTTTTGCGCTCCGTAATATCCTCAATCATGGCAATGCGAAAACGTGCATGCTCGATGCCCTTGCCGACAAGGGACACCGTGAGGCGGCCCCACAGCACGCCGCCGTCCTTGCGGATGAACCGTTTTTCCAGCTGGAAACTGGTGATCTCGCCGCTCAGCAGCCGATTGGATTGCTGCTTGTTCTCGGCGATGTCGTCCGCATGGGTAAAGACCGACCAGTGCGTGCCGTCAAGCTCCCCCCCCCTCGTAGCCGAGCATATCGGACCATGCCGGATTGCATTGCAGCATGACGCCATCCATGCTCACCGATGCAATGCCAATTGCCTCGTCTTCGAATATCGTACGAAAGCGCAACTCGCTGTCCCGAAGCGCCTGTTTGGCCTCCACCTGCTGTGTAATGTTCTCGACCAGTGCGAACTGGTGCGGCTCGGCGCTCGATTCATCGTGGATGAGCGCCATGTTCAGGCGCGCCCAGACGATACCGCCGTCCTTGGGAGCAAAGCGCTTCTCGAATATCAAGCCGCTGCCGGTGCCGGCGCGCATGGCGTGAATATCGGAATCAATGCGGCCGATCTCATCGGCGTGGCTGACATCCTGCCAGCGCATGGCCAACAGCTCCGCACCGCTATAGCCGAGCATGCGTTGGTAAACGCTGTTGGTGGCGACATAGCTGCCATCGGCGCGGGTGATCGTGACGCCGACCGTTTCACTGTCAAACAGCGCCTGGTAATAGGCATCACGCTGCTTGATGTCCGTGATATCGGTGCGCACACAGACAATGCCGCCGTCCGGCAATACGTGATCGCTGTATTTGACCCAGGTGCCGTTGGCGAGTTGCAAGTCGAACGAGCCGGGAGATATTAGTCGCTGGCTAAACTCTTTGGTGAACTCATCGGCGCGGCCCAGGACGTTCGGCATCGCGCCGGTGGCAAAATACGCTTGGCGGATTGTCTCCCGTTGCACTCCCGGAATCAGAAGATGTCCGACTTCAGGATACAATTCCTGGTAGCGCTTGTTGGCGAAAACAAAACGCTCGTCCGCGTCATAGAGCGCGAAACCCTCGGAAGCATTGTCCACCGCCTCACGAAAGCGCCCGGCTTCATCTTCTGCGCGCTTGCGTTTTGTGATGTCGGCGCTCGACCCGACCACGCGTAACGGCGTGCCGTCCGGTGCTCGGACCGCCCGGCCGAAGGAGCGAATCCAACGATACTCACCATCGGGCATCCGGTAGCGGTATTCCAAGTCCAGTGCGGTATCCTTGGCGAGGTGATCGCGCAGGTGCTGCAAGGTAGGTTCACGGTCATCGGGATGCAGGTGTTGCGGCCAAGGGTCGGCATCATCCTCGATATCGAAGGGCTCGGTGATTTCGTCGTCACCGCGGTCGTACAGAAGCTGATTTCCAGGCGAACTCCAGAACAGTTTTTGTTGAACGTCCCAGTCCCATATGGAAGAGTTCGTCGCCCATAGCGCAAGATCAAAGCGCTGCGCGGTTTGTTCGCGGGATTCGTTCGCCTTGGCGAGGTCTTCAAGCTCAAGAACGCGCTGCTGAAGTTCCGCGACCTGATTTTCAAGCTCGGTTTTGCTGTGCCGTATCGAGTCCAAATCCGGCTTGGACATGAAGTGTTTCTCTCTAAATGGTAGTATAGGAAAGAGATGGATATGTTTCGATTGAGCTCAATAAATCCTATACAAAGACGGAAAAATACTGCCTAAATGTCTTATAATTATGGGGTGCATACTAATCTAACGGCATATTTATACAGGTCCTTAGAACTAATTAACAGTTGCAAAGAGAGGTAACGATGAGCGGCGATAAGTTAACCGGCGGCTGCCTGTGCGGCGCGCTGCGTTATGAGATCGACGGCACCGGGGAGAGTGCCTCCCATTGTCATTGCGGCATGTGCCGCAAGGCCTCGGGCGCGGCTTTCGTCACCTGGCTCGGTGTGGCGCATGACAAGTTCCGCTTCACCGCCGGCAAGCCGCACAGCTATCGCTCCTCGGACAGCGCCAGCCGCTTGTTTTGCGGCGCCTGCGGCAGCCAAATCCAGTTCGATTACCACGGCGCGCATGACCATACCCATATCACCGCCGGTACTCTGGACGAGCCCGGGCGGGTGACGCCGGAACGCCATATCTGGGTGCAGGACCGCGTCCCCTGGGCCGATTACAAGGACGGTCTGGTGGAGTTTTCCGGCGAGGATTAAGCGGCGCGAGAGCAAATCCCGAGCAGGTGGAATCATCTGCGACATTGTTGCCGGTTTGTGATTTGCTTCAATACCGAAGAGCTAGAGCATCTCGCGGGCGCGCATGCGAGCGTGAAATGCGCTAGTGCGCCTCGGCCCAATTGTCTGCGCTGCCGGTATCGACGATAAGCGGGACATCGAGATGGGCGGCATTCTCCATCACGCGGCGCACGGTTTGGGCGGTGGCGTCGGCCTCTTCGAGCGGCACCTCGAAGATCAATTCGTCATGCACCTGGAGCAGCATGCGCGCCTTTAAGCCGTCGGCCGCCAAGGTCGCCTCCATGACGATCATGGCACGCTTGATGATATCGGCGGCGGTGCCCTGAATCGGCGCATTGATAGCGGCGCGTTCGGAGAAACCGCGATGGGCGGGGTTCTTCTCGTTGATGCCGGGGAGATGAATGCGCCGACCGTAGAGGGTGGTAACGAAGCCCTCGGCATGCGCCGCCTTCTTGGTGTGCTCCATATAATCCTTGATGCCGGGATAGCGCGCGAAGTAAGCCTCAATATAGGCTTTGGCCACACTCTGCGCCACGCCGAGCTGGCGCGCCAGGCCGAACGGGCTGATGCCGTAGATGATGCCGAAATTGATCGCCTTGG
>JAPYQV010000023.1 GCA_029937205.1 Alphaproteobacteria bacterium | reverse complement strand
TCGCCGCAAAACCCGCTTAAATCCGAGCGCGGCATGGCGCCTTACGATAAACGGCTGGCAGACGCCCGCCGCCTGGCCCGCCATCCGGCGCTCAAGGTAAGCGACTGCGAAATGCGATTTAAAAGCCGATACAGCGCCGATACCATCGCCCATCTGCGCCGGCGATATCCGCGTGATCGATTTGTCTGGATCATGGGGGCCGACAATCTCAGGGAATTCACCCGCTGGCGCCGCTGGCAGAGTATCTTTCAGGCGCTTCCCATTGCGATATTTGATCGCCAGCCTTATGCTCAAAGCGCCTGTGCGAGCAAGCCGCTGCAGCGCTTTGCCGGCCAACGGGTGGCGGAACGGGCAGCCGATGAATTGGCGTCCTGCAAACCGCCGGCGTGGATTTTTTTTCGTGGCCGCCTGCATGGCGCGTCGGCAAGCGCCATTCGGAGTAACGAAACAGGTCAGAGCAAGCAAAGAGGAGACGGCACATAACCAAGCCGAAAAAGCCCGGTTCACCGGAAAACACCCGCGCCGCCGAAGAGATGCGCCGCGTGGTCATCCAGGAACTGGAAGACGTCAAGGCCGAGGATATTGTAACCATCGGCTTGAGTGGAAAATCCGACATTGCAGATTACATGATCGTGGCCACGGGCCGCTCGCAGCGCCAAGTCGGCGCAGCGGCGGAGCATGTGCGCAAGGCAGCCAAAGCCCTGTCCGGCCGGCCGATCGCTCTGGAAGGAATGCCAGCCTGTGATTGGGTACTGATCGACACCGGCGATGTCATCGTCCATATCTTTCGGCCCGAAGTTCGGGAATTTTATAACCTCGAGAAAATGTGGTCCGTCGAATTGCCTCTCGACCCGGCAGACGATGCATCAGATGACACAGTAGAAAGCTCGTTATAGCGCCACACCAGGACATGCCCCGGGAGAACAGCCCATGCGCGTAATTGTGCTCGCCGTTGGTCGGGCGCGCGATGACCCGGCGAAGCGCGTTTATGACGATTATATGGGGCGCCTGCCTTGGCCTCACGCGTTAAAGGAATTTCAGGAAACCAAGCCTCTGCCAGCGGCCAAACGCAAACAGCGCGAGGCGGAACTGCTCCTGCGCGCCGTGCCGAAAGGGGCGACGGCCGTGGCGCTCGATGGTGGCGGGCGGGCGCTCTCAAGTGAGGATTTCGCCCGGCGTATCGGCGCCTGGCGCGATGATGGCGCGCCCTGCCTGGCGTTTCTCCTGGGCGGCGCGGATGGCCATGGCGATGCGGTATTGAAACGGGCTGATTTGACCCTCTCGTTCGGCCCCATGGTGTGGCCGCATCTGTTGGCGCGCGCCATGTTGGCCGAGCAGCTGTGGCGCGCCGCCAGTATCCTTGCCGGCCACCCCTATCACCGGGCTTGAATTGCGGGCTTGAATTGCGGGCTTGAATTGCGGGCTTGAATTGCGGGCTTGAATTGCCGGAGCAACAACGGGTAACACTGAGGCATGGAAAAGCGTAGCACTGCCCGCCCCGTTGTGTTGTGCGTGCTCGATGGCTGGGGCCAGCGAACCGAACGCGCCGGCAACGCCATCGCCGAGGCGCACACCCCGGTATGGGACGCGCTGGTGGATAAATACCCGCATGGCCTGTTGAACACCTCGGGCCTCGATGTCGGTCTGCCGCACGGGCAGATGGGAAACTCCGAAGTCGGGCACATGAATTTGGGCGCCGGGCGCGCCGTGCTGCAGGATCTGCCGCGCATTGATGCAGCTGTCGCCGATGGCTCGCTGGCCGGATCACCTGAACTGGGCGATCTGATCGAGAAATTGCGCCACAGCGGTGGGCGCTGCCACCTGATGGGACTGCTATCGCCGGGCGGGGTGCATTCGCATCAGGATCATCTGGCCGCATTGGTCAATATTTTGGGCGCTGCCGATGTACCGGTGACACTGCACGCCTTTCTCGACGGCCGCGATACACCGCCTTCGTCGGCATACGGCTATTTGCGGCGCTTTGAAGCCGATGTGGCGGCGGCAAAGAATTTTTCATTCGGCACCATTAGCGGGCGCTATTGGGCGATGGACCGCGATCAGCGTTGGGAGCGGCTTGAGCGTGCCTATCTCGCCATTAGCGAAGCAACTGGAAAACCCGCACCCAGTGCGGCGACGGCCATAGAAGCTGCCTATGCCGCTGGTGAGAGCGATGAGTTCGTCGCGCCGGCGGTCATCAGCGGCTATCCTGGCATGGCGGATGGCGATGCCATCCTGATGGCCAACTTCCGCGCCGATCGGGTGCGCCAATTGCTCGGTGCATTTTTGGACCCGGCCTTTGAAGGGTTCGAGCGCCCGCGCGCACTGGCCTTCGCCGCCGCGTTGGGCATGAGCGAATATTCCAGCGTTCTCAACGACATGATGACCTGCATGTTTCCCCACGCCGCGCTCAAGAATGTGCTGGGCGAGATCATCTCCGCCGCCGGGATGACACAATTGCGCCTGGCTGAGACAGAGAAATACGCCCATGTGACGTTTTTCCTGAACGGCGGCGAGGAGCGGGTATTCGCTGGCGAGGAGCGAATTCTGGTGCCCTCGCCAAAAGTCGCGACCTATGATCTGCAGCCCGAAATGTCCGCCCAAGAACTTACCGACCGATTGGTCGAGGCGATTCTCGGGCGGCGCTTCGACCTGATTGTGGTGAACTATGCCAACTCCGATATGGTCGGCCACACTGGAATCATGTCGGCCGCCATCAAGGCGGTTGAAACGATTGATTCATGCCTTGGCCGTATGATGACGGCGCTCGAGAAGTCTGGCGGCGCGGCGCTGATTACCGCCGATCACGGCAATGCGGAGCAAATGCGAAATTCGACTGAAAATGAGGCCCATACCGCCCATACGACCAATCCGGTGCCAGTGATTTTGGCGGGCGAGTTGGCGCTCGGCGGGCGCTTGCGCGACGGTCTGCTCGCCGATGTTGCGCCGACCCTGCTCCATTTGATGGCGCTGGATATACCGCCGGAAATGACTGGCTGTTCGCTTTTTCACCCGCCCAGCGGCGCGGAAAATGAACATGAGCACCGTGCGGCGCGCGCCTAAGACCATTCAATCGCGCGGCGCCCGCAGCGCCCGCGGCACCCTATGTATCGCTTGCCTGGCTGGGGCGGTATTTCTGTCGGTCACTGCCACGCGGGCAATGGCCGAAGATTCAGCGGTATTGAACATCGACGAGACCGGCGAGGCACTGGTCCAAACCGAGAGCGCGCTCGACGAGAGCAGGCGCGCCACCGCCAAGCTCGGCGTACAAGTGACCGAAATCAAGCTCGAGGTCTTGCGCCTTCGCCGCGAGCTGGTCGATGGCGCCGCCGCGGCGCAGGATATGGAGGCGCGCATCAGCACGCTGGAAGCAAACCTCGAAGGGCTTACCGAACGCCGGGCGGAAAAACGCCAGGCGCTGTCGCGCCGCCGCGACGAACTGACCCAAACCTTTGCTGCCCTACAACGCGTCAGCCGCACACCGCCCGATCTGCTGATTTTTATGCCGGCGTCGGTGCAGGATATATCCCACGCCCGATTGCTGCTCGGCGCGGTTGCCGGGGAGCTTGACGCGCGCGCCGCAATGCTTGGCGAAGAGCTTCAGGAACTGGCGCGCCTCGGTGAGCAAATCTCAGCCCAGCACGAATTAATCGACTATGAGGCCGAGCGCCTGGAGGCGCAGCGCGTCCGCCTAGGCGTTCTATTGGCGCGCAAGACCATGGTGCATAACCGGACCGAAGACCAGCGTGTGCGGGCGGAAGCCCTGGTCACTCACTTGGCGGAGGAAGCGGAAACATTGCAGGAATTATTGGGCCGGCTCGAACAGGAGCGCTTCACCCGGCCGGAGAGGGAAATCGAGCTGATTCAAGTGCCCGTGCTTGTACCGGCACCTGCAGAGATCGCACAAACGGAAGCCCCCCAGGCCGAGCCAGCGCAAAGCGTATCGCCGCCCGTCGCGAGTGTGCGGAGCGTGACCCTTTCCCTGGCTCCGACGACAACGACAACGCCAACGCCACCATTATCAAAGACGCCGACGCGGGATCCCGCCGATGAAGAGAGACCTGCACCGGAGGTGGTTGTCGCGCCTTCGCTCGATACGCCGCCGGCGCCGGCCGGCGATCAGGACAATGACGATGCCGACAGCGTCGATATCGGACCGGTGGCGGCTCTCGTACCGGCGCGCCCAACCGTCAGCGCGGCACGCGGCGCATTCGCCATGCCGGCGCGCGGACAGTTGATCAGCCGTTTCGATGAATCAACGGCGCTTGGCCTCTCGACCAAGGGTATTGTCATCGAAACGCGTGCGCGGGCGCAAATCGTCGCGCCGTTCGACGGCCGCATCGCCTTCGCCGGACCGTTTCGCGAATATGGCCTGCTCTTGATCATCGACCATGGCGAGGGATATCATACGCTGCTGGCGGGTATGGGACAGATTGACGTCTTGCTCGACCAGCATGTGCTGGCCGGCGAGCCGGTTGGCGTGATGGGTTCGCCCGGCGACGAAAAGCCGCAACTTTACGTAGAGTTGCGCAAAAGAGGTCATCCGATTAATCCGTTGCCATGGTTGGCAGCCGAAAGCATCAAGGTAAGTGGTTGATATGCGTATGCGATTATTGGCCGGTCTGACCGGCTTGGTACTGTTTGTATTGCCGCTCACGCTGCATGCAGAGAATAATGAGACGTACCGGCAGTTGAATTTGTTCGGTGATGTATTCGAGCGCGTCCGGGCCGACTATGTCGAAGAGGTGAGCGATACCGAGCTGATTGAGGCCGCAATCAACGGCATGCTGAGTTCGCTTGACCCGCATTCGCGTTATCTCAACGCCAAAAGTTACCAGGATATGCAGACTCAGACGCGCGGCGAGTTCGGCGGCCTCGGTATTGAAGTGACGATGGACACCAACGGCTTCGTCAAAGTCATCACGCCGATCGATGATACGCCGGCCCAGCGGGCGGGTTTGCAGCCAGGCGATTTTGTCACCCATCTGGACGGCGAGCCGATCCTCGGACTGACCCTGGCGGAAGCGGTCGAGAAAATGCGCGGCCCAATCGATTCAGGCATTATCCTGACCATTCAGCGTCCGGGCGCGGAAGGACCGATGGATGTCGAGATCATTCGCGCCGTCATTACCATTCGTTCTGTCCGCGTGCATATGGAGGGTGATGATGTCGGCTATGTGCGAATTTCCTCATTTTCCGAAAAGACCACGCGCGAATTGGAAGCGGCGATCGACAAATTTTACGAGGACCATGGCGACACGCTGAAAGGCTTGGTGCTGGATTTGCGCAACAATCCCGGCGGCCTGTTGGATCAGGCGGTTTCGGTCTCCGATGCTTTTCTCATCCAGGGTGAAATCGTTTCAACGCGCGGGCGGCGGGCGGATTCAGTTCAGCGCTTCAACGCCAAATCCGGCGATCTGATCGACGGCATGCCGATGATCGTGCTGATCAATGGCGGCTCCGCATCGGCGTCCGAAATCGTCGCCGGCGCGCTCCAGGATCATCATCGCGCTATCATTCTTGGCACCCGCTCGTTCGGCAAGGCGTCGGTACAAACGGTCATTCCGCTTGGCGGGCACGGCGCAATGCGCCTCACCACGGCGCGCTATTACACGCCGTCCGGCACATCCATTCAGGCACGCGGCATCCATCCGGATATCACCGTCGAGCAGGCCAAGATCGAGCGTGTCGACCGTGGCCGGCGCAGAAGCGAAGCCGATTTGCGTGGCAGCCTGACCAACGAGCAGGATGAAAATTCGGACGGTTCAGCCGATGCGCCCGCGGGTGATGAAACCGAAAAGACAGAAACAGCCGCGGAAAAACCCGACGAATCCACGGCGCAGGACGATTACCAGTTGGCGCGTGCCCTGGATTTACTGCGTGGCCTGCAACTATTGTCGAGCACGGTTGTCAACTAACACCGTGACCAGCCGAGGAGGGTAACCTCTCCGTTTTGAGCGATCCGTCTGAGCAACCCTCTGAGGAACGCGGTGATGGCCCTCCGAAAAGGCGGCGTTCAAAGCGTTCTGTAAGCCCGCCGGCATTCGCCGCGGTGCTGCTCGCCGTGGCCATCGGTGGCGTGCTGGCCTGGCTGGCCGTGAGCGCCAATAAATCGGCCGAGCCGCCCGAAGAAACGGTAAATGCGACGCTCACGGTCGACTTGAGTGAAGAGATTTCCGGGAGCCCGCCTGAGCATTCGGAAAGCGACGCAGAAGTTGAATCCGCGCATTCTGAACCGGCCGATCAGAAGGCCAGCGAAAAGGCGGCGGCGGCACACGATGCCTCGGACGCATCTGGCGAATCCAGCGCCGCGCCGGAAACTGATGAAAAACACGCGGCGACAGAAGACGCCGTCCCGGCGCTGCAAATTCCACTTGTTGCGCCCAGTGTCGAGGTCGAGGAAATTATCGCGCTGGCGTTGCCGGACCCGGAGATGTTGCAGGAAACCAGCCGCGGCGCCTTGCCCATTATTAGCCACGATGGCCGCGAGCCGTGGCGCGAATATGGTCGCAAGGTCGGCCCGGCCGGCGATCTGCCGCGCCTGGCAATCATCGTGACCGGCCTCGGCCTTTCGAGCGCCGCGACCGAGACCGCGATCAATCTTGCCAAGGAAGTCACGCTCTCCTTCACACCCTATGGCACCGATTTGGAAACCGACGTGGCGGCGGCACGGAGAGCCGGCCACGAGGTCTTGCTCGACCTGCCGATGGAGCCGGTCTCCTATCCGGCGGATGACCCCGGCCCGCACACGCTCCTCACCTCGCTCAATCCGAGCGACAACATTGCCCGCCTCAAGTGGCTGCTCGGCCGTTTCCAGGGCTATGTCGGAGTGATCAATTTCATGGGCTCGCGCTTCACCGTCTCACCGGAGCCGCTCCGGCCGATTCTCCATGCGCTCAAGGAGCGCGGCTTGATGTTTGTCGACAGCCGCTCAACCAGCAAGAGCGTGGCGGCGGGCGTGGCCAAGCAGATGGCGCTGCCGCGCGCCATCAATGACCGTTTTCTCGACCATGAACCAACGCGCCGCGCCATCGACCAATCCTTTGCAGAAGCGGAAGGCATGGCGCGCGGGCGCGGCGTGGCGTTGGTGGTCGCGCGCCCCTTCCCGGTCACGCTGGAACGTCTGGCGGCGTGGCTGCCGGTGCTCGAATCGCGCGGCATTGAAATTGTCCCGGTGACAGCGCTCGCCGATACCCAGGCCAACCGATGAACGAAGCGGCGACGGGTGCGACGCCGGTGGAAGACAGGGGTTACAGACCCTGCGCCGGTATCATGCTGCTCAATTCGGCGAGCCACGTGTGGGTCGGTCGCCGCCTGGATATGACATCGCATGCCTGGCAAATGCCCCAGGGCGGCATCGACCCGGGTGAGACGGCGGAGGCGGCGGCATTGCGCGAGCTCGAAGAAGAGACCGGCGTTACCCCGGCATTGGTGGAAATCATCGCCGCATCACGCGATTGGTATCGCTACGACCTGCCGCCCGAACTGGTGCGTGACCGTTGGGGTGGGCGCTACAAGGGGCAACGTCAAAGATGGTATGTCATGCGCTTTCTCGGCCAAGACAGCGATATCAATATCGCAACCGATGCGCCGGAATTTTGCGAATGGCGCTGGTCCGAGGCGGCCGAACTGCCGCACCATATCGTACCGTTCAAACGCCCCGTCTATGAAGCATTGCTCAAGGAATTTTCCGCTTTTCTATAGCGCCACTGCAACGCACGCTATTTGAGCGTGACCTCACGGATGGCCCCAAGCAGCGCACGCCGTTCGCCGTCAATCTCGCGAAACAGCAAATACTCACCACGGTAATCGCCGGGCGGCCAGCCCTCGGGTGTTGGACGCAACCGCCCGATCGATTGAAAATGCTGGTGCGCGGCATTCGGTAACACTTGCTCACGTTCCGCCACGACGCTGCCATCCGGCGCGAGAATACGAAAGCGCTCAATATCCCCTGCCGCGAGGCCGAACATATCGACCCAGAAAACGAGCGCCGGCGCGAGGGTGGAGAGCACCGTCGCACGGTGTCCGCCGGCCCGCACGTCATGGCGATCAGGAATTTGCCCGGCGAAACCGGCCAGCAATATTGCGCCGGGAAGATACGCCATCTGTTTCTCAGCCGCTGCCGACCACAGCGGCAGGCCGCCCTGGGTGCACGGCTCAGCTGCCGCGCCGGCGCTGAACGGATCGATTATTTCGCCGCCCTGGCGCACGCTGAAATCAAGATGCGGAAACGTCGAATTGCCGGAGATGCCGATCAAACCCAGCGCCTCTCCGGCGCGCACCTGCTGGCCTTTTTGAACGATGATGCTGCCCTTCATGAGATGGCTATACTGTGTCTCCCAGCCATCCTCATGCGTCAACACAACGGCGTTGCCCGCCTCGCGGCCGTGCACGACGCGTTCACCTTGATCCGCGCTGATATCGGGTTCGCCGTCACGGATCGCGCGCACCGTGCCGGCGGCGGCGGCACGCACCGTCACGCCACGCCGCATGGCGGGGATATCAGCGAGACGAAAATCCGTCCCCTTATGGCCGTCATAAGTGAGCCCGGCGCAGCGGTAATCCTTGACGCCTGATTGCGCATCCCGATCCACATAGAACTGGATGAAGCAGTCGCGGCCAAGTTCGCAAGCGACGGGAACCTCGAGCACCGGCGGGGCGGCCAGCGCCCGGGTATTTTCGGCAACCGCAGCGGACAACAGCGCAAGGCACGCTGCCCCGGCAATCAGAGCAATCATCTTCGGTGATTTATGCACTGGCTTCCGCTTCAGGCAGGCGAAGGGTAAAGCAGGCACCGATCACGGCGCCGTCCGGCGCCAGTCGATTGCGGCAGCGGATGGCCCCGCCATGGGCATCGATGATCTGCCGCGAGATGCTGAGGCCGAGGCCGGAATGGGCGCCGAACGATTCGTTCTTGGGCCGGAGCGTGTGAAATCTGTCGAAAACCGCCTCATGCAGTTCCTCAGCAATGCCCGGTCCCTGATCCTTAAAATCGACACGGATGCCGCCGTCCGCCCGCGCCACTTGAATCATGATCTCGCCGCCGGGCGGGCTGAACGACCGTGCATTGCTCAGCAGATTCTGGAATACCTGCACCAATCGATCCTCCACGCCATTGACGGCAAATGGTCCGCCATCCGCCAGATCGAGCATGAGGCGCAATTTCTCGGCCGCAACGGTCGGGCGCTGCATTTCCACCAACATGGTCAACAGGGCGCCAATATCAACCGCCTTGACCTCGGCGCGCGACATTTCCGTATCGATGCGAGAGGCATTGGCGATTTCGCTCAGCAGGCGATCGAGCCGGGTGACATCCTGGGCGACGATATCGAGAAGCTTGTCGCGCTGTGCCGGATCGCGCACCCGACGTGCCGTCTCGACGGCATTCCTGACCGAGCTCAGTGGATTTTTGATCTCATGGGCGACATCGGCGACGAACACCTCGATCGCATCCATGCGCACCCACAAGGCTTGCGTCATATCCCGGAGCGCCCGGGAGAGGCCGCCGATTTCATCGCGCCGCGCGGTGAAATCGGGGATCGTGACCTGGCGCCCGCGGCCCGCGCGCACGCGCTCCGCCGCTTCCGCGAGGCGGCGTACCGGGCGCGTAATGGTGCCGGCAAGGTAAAGTGTGAGTAGCACGGTGATGGCCAGCGCAATCGCAAATGCCTCAAGGATGGCGAAGCGCACATCGCGCACACTGCGCGCCACATCTTCGGCGCCGCTCGACATCATGAGCGCCCCTTGAATACGGCGCAGCGGCTGTACCGGCAAAGCGACCACGGCGATGAGCAATCCTTCCTCGGTTTCGCGAATGGTGCTGGCGGTCCCGCCTTCCAGCGCCCGCGCCGCTTCCGGGAAATCCGCCGCCCGCGCGTGCTCCGGCTCGACCTGGCGCGGAACGCGGGTGCGCGGTGGCAGGTGCTCGACAACCCAATCATAGACGGCGATGGCGGCCCGGCCGAGCGCCCCGCCACCGGCCGGCGGTGGCAATTCCTTGGTCTGCACACGGGCGCCGGGCAGCAACAGCGAATCGACAATCAGCGCGCCTTCGACATCAAACAGACGCACCCGCGTTCCGGCCGGTATGGCCAGACGCTGCACCAGCGGCCCGGCCAAATCCGGATCGAGCCAGCTCTTCTCGCTGCCCGCGAGCGGCACCACGCTCTCGCCGAGGGCGCCGGCGATCAGTGCGCCTTCGCGCGCCAGGCCAGCCATCTTGGTTTCGAACAAATCACTTTGATAACGGTCGAGATAGAGAAACCCAACCACCACAATGGCGAGGGTGAGAATGTTAATGGCGAGTATTCGTGCCGTCAGGGAAGCAACGGGAAAGCGCCACGGAAACCACGGAAACCTGTGGCGCCTTGGCTTGGCCGCCTGACGGCCGGGCACTTGGTTTTGGTCGTGTGCAGGGTCGCTGTGGCGACGATTCTCAGATTTGATTGAATCGATAGCCGACCCCGTAGAGGGTGTCGATTTGCGCGAAGGCCGGATCGACGGCGCGGAACTTTTTCCGGATGCGCTTGATGTGGCTGTCGATGGTTCTGTCGTCGACATAGGTCTGGTCGTCATAAGCAGCATCCATTAGTTGGTTGCGGCTTTTCACAAGGCCGGGCCGGAGCGCCAGCGCCTTGAGGAGCAGGAACTCGGTTACGGTGAGAATGATCTCGGCGCCGTTCCATGTACAGGTATGCCTTGCCATATCGAGCACCAGGGCGCCGCGCTCAAGCGCCGGCTCCAACATCTCGACGGCACCCGAATTGGCCTCCGTTTCGTTCGGTTGCAGGTTACGCCGCATGATAGCGCGAATCCGCTCGATCAACAGGCGCAGCGAAAACGGCTTCGACACATAATCGTCCGCGCCGTGGCGCAGGCCCTCCAATTCATCCTCTTCCTGGTCCTTGGAGGTGAGAAAGATAACCGGCAGATCGCTTTGCCGGCGCAATCGGCGCAGCACTTCCAGGCCATCCATGCGTGGCATCTTAATATCCAAAATTGCCAGATCCGGCGGGCGGCGCAACATATCCTGCAGGCCTTCGACGGCATCGTCATGAGCGCGTACATCGAAGCCTTCGGACTCGAGTGCAATCGTCACCGAAGTGAGTAAATTTCGATCATCATCGATAACGGCAATCGTCGGGGACACGGCCATGCTCCTGCGAAATTCCTAAGTGCCAACGCAACTATAGAATAAATTGCGGCCATTTTGCGGCGAAAAGCCGAAGCTTCCCTTATCGCTTATGACGGTGCTGGCACGGAGCCGGCGTGCACACACCACGAGCCGCGCCGCCCGCCATGGTAGGCCCGCCTCAGCCCGGCTTCGATCAGGGCGTCACCGACATCAACACCGCCCGAATTCGTCACGCGGGCGAGGACGCGGCCGGCGAATTTGCCCAATTGAATCTCCGTCAGACGGATTTCGCTGCCTTCCCGCGCCAACTCAGCGGTCAAACTGCGCGAAATCTCCGCCAACTCTCGCTCTGCATTGCATTTGCCGCGTAGCTCAGGCGTATCAACACCGAGCAAACGAACGATCGTTTCGACCTCTTGCCCGAGCCATATGGTGGCGCGCACGACCAGCGAATCACCATCGATCACCCGCAACACGGTCGCCGGAACCGGCCCCGGCAGGAGTTCACGCGCTGAAAAAGGCACGGTCGACAGGAGGAGGATTACCAACGTCAGCAACGCGCGTGTCACGCCGCGCTTCACAAGGATGAATTGTTCGGTTTCGACCACAGCCCAGCACACACACTCATTAAGAGCATTTAGTTCTGTTTACAAATATTTATTCTACCTATGAGAGATAATACTCACAGGATTTAGAATTAAACAAGAACAAACTGCGCTGTTCGTATTTATGTGCCCGTCCGGAGGTTCAGTTCAAAGCAGGAACATAAAGCTAGAAATCGACGCAACGGCCGTTTTTTTCCCAATCGCCATAACGTGTCGGGTCCAGGCCGTCTCGCCCGCCCACTTCGCGCGGCTGCGTTTTATCTGCGCGGACGCCTTCCGGGCTGCACGGATTGTCTTTTGATACAGCCGGGGCCGCAGCGTCGGTATCGGCGGCGGTCGGCTGTTCTTTATCTGGCTTGAGCTGGGTCATCATTCATCCATAGCGCGTGCCGTCTGCCGCGGCCAGCGCAAAATAGCTGAATTTGACGAAACAAAACCGCTCGCCAGGATTTATCGGTATAAGCAAGAGACATGCAGCCTTCCCGCAAACCCCGCCGACGCGGCACGCCACCGACAAGCCGCACCATCTCCCTGAACGCGCTCGAATTCGTGCTGCGAAAGGGGCGCACGCTCGGCGAATCGCTCGACTCGCAACCCGCTTTCGCCGCCCTGGCAGGGCGCGACCGCGGATTTACCCGCCTGCTCCTGCTGACAACACTGCGCCGCCTCGGCCAGATCGACGCGGCGATAGACAGCCTGCTGGACAAGCCATTGCCGGCACGGCGCTCGGCTGTGCGGGACATTCTGCGCCTCGGCGCGGCGCAATTGCTGTTCCTTGGCACGCCGCCGCATGCGGCGGTGGACGGTGCGGTGCGGCAAACCGCCCAATCGCGCCATGCGGCGCTGAAGGGTCTGGTCAATGCATTACTTCGCCGCCTCGGGCGGGAAGGGACTACGCTTCTCGCAGCACAGGATGCGGCCCGCCTCAACACGGCGGACTGGCTCTGGCAAAGCTGGACAGAAAGCTACGGTGAAGACAATTGCCGCGCCATCGCCGAAGCCCATATGGCCGAGCCGAGCATCGACCTCAACATTAAGGCTAATGCTGCCAGTTGGGCCGCCCGCCTCGGCGGGCAAATCCTGCCCTGCGGCATGCTGCGCCTGACGCGAGCCGGCGCGGTGGAGGCGCTCGACGGTTATGACGAGGGCGCGTGGTGGGTGCAGGATTTTGCCGCCGCCTTGCCGGCGCGGCTGCTCGGCGATGTTACCGGCCAGACGATTATTGAGATCGGCGCCGCGCCCGGCGGCAAGACGGCGCAACTCGCCCAGGCCGGCGCACGGGTGCAGGCGCTCGACCGTTCGCCCACCCGCCTCACCCGCTTGCGCCAAAATCTGACGCGCCTGGGTCTGGAGGCCGAGATCATCGAGGGCGACGGCCTGACATGGCGGCCGAAGGCGCTGGCTGACGGCCTCCTGCTCGATGCGCCGTGCAGCGCCACCGGCACCATTCGCCGCCATCCGGAAATCATGTGGCGCCGCAGCGCCGATGACGTGGCCGAGCTGGCCGAAAATCAGATGCAACTCGTGCAGGCGGCGCTCGAGATGGTGAAGTCGGGCGGCCTCGTTGTCTATGCGGTGTGTTCCCTCGAGCCGGCTGAAGGGCCGCAATTGATCGAAAAACTTCTCGCTCAAAACGAAAATATCGAGCGCGTGCCGCTTGAGATGAGTGAAATCGGCGGGCTGGCGGAGGCGCTCACCCCGGCCGGTGATTTGCGCACCTTGCCCTGTCATTTCGCTGGCCAGGGTGGCATCGACGGCTTCTATGCCGCGCGCTTGCGGCGCACCTGTTAAGCTGGTACGAAACGAGACATGCAACAGGCCCTCAGGATCGCACCTTCCATCCTCTCAGCCGACTTTGCGCGCCTTGGTGAAGAAGTCCGCGCCGTCGATGAGGCCGGCGCCGATTGGATCCATATCGACGTGATGGACGGCCATTTCGTGCCCAACATTACCATCGGCCCGGAGGTCATCCAGGCCCTGCGCCCGCACAGCAAGTTGCCCTTCGATGTTCATTTGATGATCTCACCGGTTGACGCCTATCTTAAGGCATTCGCTGAGGCCGGCAGCGATATCATCACCATCCATGCCGAGTCCGGCGCCCATTTGCACCGCACGGTTCAGCATATCAAGGCGCTCGGAAAAAAAGCCGGCGTGGCACTCAACCCCGGCACCCCGGCGCAGGCGGTGCAACCGCTGCTCGGCGAGATAGACTTGGTATTGGTGATGTCGGTTAATCCGGGCTTCGGCGGGCAATCCTTCATCGCCAGCCAGATCGACAAGATCAAAGAGTTACGCGCCCGCATCGATGCGTCGGGCCGGGCGATCGATTTGGAAGTCGATGGCGGCATCAACCGCAACAATGTGGCACAAGTGGTGGCAGCGGGCGCCGACGCCCTGGTTGCTGGATCGGCAACGTTCTCAGGCGGCGCCTACGCGGAGAACATCTCCGCGCTGCGCGCCGCCGCTTCGCGAGGCTAGGCGCCTTGGCGCGCGGACGCCGGAAGAACCCCGCTGGAGGCTCCGCCCTAAACGGCGT
>JAPYQV010000507.1 GCA_029937205.1 Alphaproteobacteria bacterium | reverse complement strand
ATGATGATGGGAACGTTCGCCGCGCGTGCATGATTGATCGCTTCGATGGTTTGCGGCATGACGCCATCGTCAGCGGCAACCACCAGAATAACGATGTCCGTGAGTTTGGCGCCGCGCATGCGCATTTGCGTAAACGCGGCATGGCCGGGCGTGTCGATGAACGTGATGCGCGCGCCGCTTGCCAAATTTACTTGATAGGCGCCGATATGCTGGGTAATGCCGCCCGCCTCTCCCGAAGCGACATCGGTCTCGCGCAAAGCGTCGAGCAGCGATGTTTTACCATGATCAACATGGCCCATGACGGTGACGACCGGCGCGCGCGCGACCAAAGTTGCATCCTCGTCGGCGTCGCCCTTCAAGCCAATTTCGACATCTGAGGCACTGACCCGCTTTACCTTGTGGCCGAATTCATGAACCACGAGTTCCGCCGTATCGCCCTCAATGATTTGCGCCATCGACGCGGCAATACCCATTTGCATGAGTTTCTTGACCACTTCGATACCGCGCACGGCCATCCGGTTGGCGAGCTCCTGCACGTTGATGGTCTCGGGGATCACAACCTCGCGAACCACCGGTCCGGCGTCTTCAGCGCCACCGGCCTCGCTTGCCATGCGGCGCTCGCGCTCACGCTGACGTTTCAGAGATGCCAGACTTCTGCTGCGCTCCTCATTGCCTTCCGTCTCCAACGCGCGCACCACGGTGAGTTTGCCACCGCGGCGGCGACTCGAATCGCGGTCGCGTTTGCCGGGCGTCGGGGTGCGCCGAATTTCCGGCCGACGACGCCCGCGGCGTGGCGCATCCTCGCCGTGGCTGTCCGCCGTTTTGGCACTGCTCGGGCGCGCCGCCGCACCTGGCGCGCCTTGTGGCGCCGCCTCTTCAGGTGTGGCGAGGCGCCGCGCCGCTTCCGTTTCCGCTTGCTGACGTTTCTCTTCCTCTTGCTTGCGGCGAGACTCTTCCTCGGCCGCCCGGCGTTCGGCGATTTCCCGTTCGACGGCCCGGCTTTCGTCTTCCTGGGCGCGGAGCGCTGCTTCCTTTTCAGCCTCCAGGCGCTTTTGGCCTTCTTCCTTGACGGCACTTTCGACAGCGCGGGCGCGCGTAGCTTTTTCTTCCTGCGTCAGGGTGCGCAGGACAACGCGCGATTTGGGCGCGCCGGATTCCGCCTCCATTGCTTTTGCGTTGGCAGCATCTGCCGTCCGGGCGTCGGCGGTTATCGTTGTCGTGGTGGCGCTTGCACTTGGCGTTGCAGCGCTCGGCTTGCCAGTTGTGATGCTGCGTTTTTTGCGCACCTCGACCGCGACTGACCGGCTGCGGCCATGCGAAAAGCTTTGCCGCACCTGGCCGCCATCGCTGGGCGGGTTGGCGCCCGTTCCTCCCTGCTGCTTCAATGACAGAGGTTTCTTTTCCTTGCCGCTTTCGATATTGCCGTCTTCGCTCATTCGATGCCTACTCGATCCACAGTTTCATTATCTGCCCGTGATCCGGTGACGGGCGAAATCATTGTGCCTCCGTCCGCTGCCGGCAGACGCGATTCTCCGATAGCGCGAAAGCCGACGAGGCGGCCGCATTCGCGTAAAAATAGGGTGCTCAGGCGCGATTTGTGCAGCACCGCATGCACGATATTCGCCCGTCCCAGAGCTTGTGATAATTCGCCTCGTGAAAACATCTCGACCGATGGCAAGCCATGCGCCACCGCGCGAAGACGGCCGCGTGGCTGTGGCGCACCGTCGCTTGCCTGCACCAGAACGGCGGCGCGGCCGGCGCCCAGATCGGTGCGGACCTGATCATGGCCGATGGCAATTCCGCTTGAGCGCAAGGCGAGGCCGAGAAAATTCAGACAGCGCTGGGCCAGTAAATCCGCGACCTGATCGGCCAAGCCGGCCTCCGTTGTGACATTGGCGCGCGCTGCTTTGGCAAACCGCCCCTCTGCCACGGCCTGATCCACCGCGCCGCGCTCGGCGCGGAGCCACAATCCCCGGCCCGGCAGGCGCTCGGCGACATCCGGTACGATCCGGTTATCGGGGCCGGCGACGAAACGGACGAGGGTATCGCTGGCGCATTCGCGGCGCGACAGAATACAGCGCCGCCGCTTGCCGACCGCGTCTTCACGCGGCGGCTTAGCCTGGGGCGAAGCGATGTCAGGCGCGGCCATGCTCACGGCGTGGTGCTTTCCTCGCTGGCTGCGGCGTGTTCGCCATCTTCTTCCGTTGGTTCATCGTCGAACCAATGCGCCCGGGCGGCCATAATGATGGCGTTCGCATCGTCGAGATTGGGTGCGATATCGCCTAACATTTCGATCAATTCATCGCCGGCGAGATCGCCCAAATCGTCGAGTGTCTTAATCTCGGCTTCGCCGAGAATCACCAACGCCACCGAGCTTAAACCCTCAAGTGCGGCCAACTCATCCTCGACGCCCAGGGCGAGGCGCTTGTCGGACAACTCGTTGTTCACCTTTTCGACATATTCCGAGGCGCGGCGGCGTAGTTCGTCGGCAATTTCCGCGTCGAAGCTTTCAACCTCGGCAAGTTCCTCGGTCGGCACGTAGGCGACCTCCTCGACGCTGGCAAAACCTTCGGTAACCAGTAAATGGGCGATCACATCATCGACATCAAGCGCCGCCATGAAGAG
>JAPYQV010000506.1 GCA_029937205.1 Alphaproteobacteria bacterium | reverse complement strand
GTGCAATGCCTCCGGCACATGGCTGGTGGTTTGAAAACGCTCGATCACGCGGCGAAAGCGATTGACCGCGGCAACATAGTTTTCACGCGTCAAATAATAGCGTCCGATATTCATTTCTTTGCCGGCGAGATGATCCCGCGTGAGGTCGATTTTGAGGCGCGCATCGCGGGCATAAGTAGTATCCGGAAAGCGCCGTACCAACTCCTCCAGGGACAGCAGTGCGAGCGCCGTCATATTCTGGTCTCGCCCGACGTCGGATATTTGCTCGTAATAAGATACGGCGCTCAAATAATAGGCGTAGGCAACGTCGCGGTGGCCCGGATGCAGCTTGATGAAGCGGCCGGCGGAGATGATCGTTTCGTCGTAATCATTGTTTCTGTAATAGGCATAGGCGGCCATGATCTGCGCCCGTGTCGCCCATACGGAATAGGGGTGCTGGCGCTCGACCTCGTCGAAACCCTGGGCCGCCTCGGTAAAGGATTCGTCGAGCAGATCATCCATGGCGCCGTTGTAGAGTTCCTCGACCGGCCGCTCGACATAGAAATTCTCTTCATCGCCGCAGGCGCTGACGAGCAGCGCCAGGGCGCATGCGCCGACGATAAACAAATGCCTAAAGCGGGATATTTTAGCGAAGATCATAAACACCGGCTCGATTCTGGAATCGAGGCGATTATATCATGGACCGCCGGCGATGGCAGGCGTGTCGCGCAGAATTTCAGGGTGAAATCGAAAAAATTAGGCGCTGGCTGCTGCCGCTGCGTGATGAACCTGAGGGGCGGCGTTCAGGCGATTCGGGTTGAGCGTATTCATATCGACCCAGCACCAGGCATCGCTGTCGTCGAGCAGCGCACCGAGCAGTTCATGGTTCATGGCGTGACCGGCGCAATAGCTTTCGACACGCGCCAGGAGAGGCGCGCCGGCGAGGCTGAGGTCGCCGATGCAATCAAGTGCCTTGTGGCGAGCAAATTCGGTGTCGTAGCGCAGGCCTTCTTCGTTCAAGAGGCCGTCCTCGCCGATGACCACGGCATTGTCGAGTGAGCCGCCGAGCGCCAATCCGGCGGCGCGCATTTTCTCCACATCGGCTTCGAGACAGAAAGTGCGCGCGCGGCTTAATTCATCGGCGAAAACGGATTCACGCCCATCATATTCAAAGGATTGAGCGCCAATAAAGTCGTGGTCAAAGGCAATCTCGCAACGCAGAGAAAAATAATCCGACGGTGCGATGGACGCCCAGCGCTCCTGATTGCCGACCGAAATTTTCTTGAGCACCCGAATGGCGCGGCGCGGCGCGTTTTGCTCAACGATGCCGGCGCATTCGATCAGGAAAACAAACGGCGCAGCGCTGCCGTCCATGATCGGCACCTCGGCGCCATCCAATTCGACGATAACGTTTTCCACGCCGCAACCGGCGAACGCCGCCATCAAATGCTCGATCGTGCTGATCGTGAAGCCACCGCCATTGCGTTTGCCGTTGCCGATTGTCGTGCACAGCCGGGAATCGACGACGTTGTCGCGGATTGCCAGAATTTCGGCGTTGGGCGCAAGGTCCGTGCGGCGAAACAACACGCCGGTGCCGGATGGTGCCGGCAACAGGGCCAAAGATACCTTGGCATTGCTGTGCAGACCGGTACCCGTACAGTGGATCGGCGCCTTTAGCGTTCGCTCTAAATACATTGTAAAATCGAACTTTCCACTTTGCTTCCGACGATCATCTTGAACCCGGCCAGTGCGAATCGAATCGCAGTTAACCAATCTGAGAATCGCTTTGGAGGGGTATAGCAGCCCCCTCCAAAGCACTCAAATCACTCTTTGTTACAAAATGTTACGCCGAATCCCTCAAATTTTTCCGAGACTTGGCGGGCTAATTCGCCTGGCGCCGGAGAAAGGCCGGAATTTCCAACGGATCCTCTTCCGAGGATAGAATTTCCGGCATCGGTTGGGTCGATTGAGGGCGGTTTTCGAAGGTCGGTTCGGATACCCTCGGTGCGCTGGCGGGCGCACTCGATTGTGCCTCAGGCGCCGCTGCTGCGGACCGTTTGGGCCGCGACGGCTGTGCCGCCTGTGCCGCCTGTGCCTGTGCCGGTTTGGCCGTTTTTGCTACAGGCGTTGCCGCTTCCTTGCGCCCTCGGCCGGTTCCGGTCATGCGCTCAAACAGCGACAGGCCGCGTTTTTTGGGGCTGCCACCGGCATTTTCAACATCGGCGACGCTGAACGGATCGGGCTTTGTGTCGAGGTTGGTTGCCGAGGTTTGACCCGGCGTCACCGCGGGTTTCGGAATGAAGCCGTTGCTGCCGGTTGGGGCTGCTGTTGCTTTTTTCTCGGGCGCCGGGGTCTCGGAAGTCACCACTTCCGGCTTGTCTTTCGGTTTGATAATCTCGGCATGAAAGGCGCCGGCGGTACTGGCCGAAACCGTCTTGCGGATCGATGGTGAGTTTTCCACCAGAACAGGCTCAGCCGGCACCTCAGGAGCCGCTTCTTCGGCCGCCTCAAAGCTCTGTTCGACGCTGTCGAGGGCGATCGAAACACCCTCATCGGCGGCGCGAACGGTTGGCGCAGCGCTGCCGGTATTTTCCGGGACCGCCTCCGCTGGCGTTCCCACTTCCAGCGCCGCCATCACCGGTGCCGTGTTGTTGGC
>JAPYQV010000505.1 GCA_029937205.1 Alphaproteobacteria bacterium | reverse complement strand
CGTCTACACAGGGCGGCAGGCGGCGCATGGATTCGACAAATTAGGCACCATCCAGATTGGGCATTTTATAGTCTGTTACCACCAAGTCTGGCTCGTTCTGCTCCAGCCAATCCAAGGCCAGGATGGGATCGCCAAAGGTTTCCACATCAGGCTTTGTCTCCAACTCACTGGCCAAGCGCGAGAGTATTCTGCGGTTGGTCACGCGGTCATCGACAATGACGATGCTTGGCATATGTTTCAGCTTCCAAACCTTTGCCTGTAGCGGCGTCTCATCCGGTGACGCTCTTCAAGTTATCGTACGAACCAATTCATCCCGGCGGTTTCGGGCACTCAAGCCGCAATGGTAAATAAATGGTAAATCAAATTTGTAAAATAAACGTTAGCAATTGGTAAACGCGCACATAAACAGGGTAGCCCGCAAATATCACGCGTGGCTACTTCACAATTTTGCGCTTAAATTATCCGCAAGCTCAACCAATCACTTCGAACTCTAGTCTAATATCATGTTTTGTAATAGATAAATATCATGAGACAAAAATTGGTGAAGCGTTGACCAGTGGCGCCAGTGGCCGTTTCGACAAATTATTGGCGTGACAAACATCTGACGAATTCACTCGCAAGATTTCGCATGAGTTGGAAATAACCGTTAACGCCGGGCTCAAGGCCAGCTCCAAGCGGGTCGAGTTCGCCCACCTGAATATCACGATCCTCGACGATGGCAGACAGAATTCGAGGATTAAATTGGGGTTCCCGGAAGATACAAACTGCACCGATATCAACGATTGCCGCGCGTATCCGGCGAACTTGACGGGCGCCGGGCCGGCGTTCCGGGTCTGGTGTGACAGCGCCTCGGTGCGCCAGCCCGAACCGTCGCTCGAAACGGCCATAGGCATCGTGGAAGACGATGTAGGGCACGGCGCGAACGGGGCCGAGGAGCATCTCCAATTCACCGGTCAGCTCATCGAGGCGCTGGTAAAGTGCGTTGCCATTCGCCGAATAGCGGGCCGCATGCTGCGGATCCAGGGCAGACAGCCTATCAACCAAGGCGGTTACGATAAGTTGCGCGTGAACCGGATCGAGCCATAAATGGAGATTTGGTTCGCCGGTCGAGCTCTGATCCGTCAGCGCCAATGAGCGCTCTGGTTATAGGTTCTCGACAACCCGGACTAACGGATATTCAAGCCCTTCGCCGATCCAAACGACCAAATCGGCCGCTTGCAACAGGCGTGCTTGTGAAGGCTTTAGAGCGAAATCATGTGGCGACAGACCGCTCTCCAGCAGCAATATTGGCGTCCCCACGCCTGCCATCACACCGGCGGTGAGCGAATGCAGTGGATAGATGCTGGCCACCACTTTTGGTTCTGCCGCGTCTGCCTTGACGATCGCGCCAAGGGACAGCCCCAACAATAGGACAAGCCAATTTGTTGGTTTCATGATGGCTTTAAAGGCGGCTTGTGCGTGCATTTCATAATGCATTGTTATAAAGTAACATTTCATCGTCAATTCAATAGATTTATTTCCATCGCCAAGGCCGGCATATTTGGGGAACACTGAGGCAGATGACAAAGACGGTAAATTTGCTCGAAAGCAGGGCGGTGAAAGCGTTCCATGGCGCGCATCATGCGCATGGCCGTTGCGTCGGTCGCGCGCTCAATCGTGCTGACGCACTGTGCCGCCAGCGCGGTGCACGCCTTACCGCCATGCGCCGGCGTGTACTCGAATTGGTATGGGACAGCCACAAAGCGGTGAAGGCCTATGACCTGCTCGACCGTTTGAGCGACGGCAATAAACCAGTGCGCCCACCAACCGTCTATCGCGCTTTGGAATTTCTTATGGCGCATGGCCTGGTGCATCGGGTCGACAGTCTCAATGCTTTTGTCGGCTGCAGCGGCGCGGACTCGCATCACAATGCCCAGTTCCTGATTTGCCAAGTGTGCGGCGACGTTAGCGAGATGAACGGCGCAGCCATAGGCAAGGCGGTCGCGCGCCAGGCCGAGCAAGCTGGTTTCACGGTGCGGCGTCAGACGGTTGAACTACACGGCGAATGCCCCAGGTGTGCAGTGTTGTGAGCGCATTGCTGGAGGCAAATTCACAGGCTTTGGTTGAAGTCGAAAGACTCGCTGTGCGACTTGGTGGGCGGCAAATTTTGTCCGGCGTCACACTGCGCATTTCGCGCAATGAGATCGTTAGCCTGATCGGCCCAAACGGTGCCGGCAAAAGCACCCTGATTCGAGCGATCCTCGGCCTCACCTCGTTTCATGAAGGGCAGATCACCACGGCACCGAATCTTGTCATCGGCTATATGCCACAGCGTTTGGTCATTGATTCCGTCTTGCCTTTGACTGTGCAACGTTTCCTGCGTATGGCAGCAAAAGTTGGACGTAGCGACATTCGTACCGTGCTGGAAGAGGTCGGCGTGCCGCACTTGCGTAACGCGCAGGTACAGGAGTTATCGGGCGGTGAGTTTCAACGCGTCCTGCTGGCCCGCGCGCTGCTGCGCAACCCGGACCTTTTGGTGCTGGACGAACCGGCGCAACAGGTCGATTTCCAAGGTCAGATTGGCATGTTCGAGCTGATCGAGCGTCTCCGCCAAACCCGCGGCTGTGGCGTGTTGGTGGTGAGCCACGATCTTCACA
>JAPYQV010000504.1 GCA_029937205.1 Alphaproteobacteria bacterium | reverse complement strand
ATAATTGCGTGTTATGTTAGCGCTTACCTCGGCGCTTAACGTGAAACCCATAATGACCCAAAATGCGGAATATATCAGGCGACCCGAAGATGTGTCGCTCGAGCAGGCCTGGTTCCAGGCGATCTATCAGCACGCGGCGTTCGGCATTTCCCTCTCTTCTCCGGAAAAACTGTATCTGGCTGTCAATCCGGCATACGAGCGCATGATGGGATATAGCGCGGCGGAGTTGGTTGGCCGACCCATGTTGGCGATTACGCACCCCGACGACATCGACTCCAGCAACGATCTCAACATCCGTATGGACAGCGGTGAGTTCAGCGAGTTTACCCTGGACAAACGCTATCTCCGCCGCGATGGCAGCGAATTTTACGGTCGCCTCAAGGTATCGCGTGTCGATGACCACGATGGCCACATGCTGTTTAAACTGGCGATGGTCGAAAATATTAGCGAGCTGAAGCTGCGTGAGCAGGCCTTGGAGGATAGCGAGGCGCGTTTGTTGGAGGCGCAGCAACTCGCCAATGTGGGCAGTTGTGTGCTGAATGTATCGGACGGTAAAATTTCGCAGGCGCATTGGTTCGCTCAACTTTGCCGCATCTACGGTATTGGTAAGAATGATTTTCCACGCGATTTTGAGGCGCATTGCAAACTGATCCACCCGGAAGATAGAGATCTCGTCGTTCGCAAATGGATGGCGGCGTGGAAGTCAGGTGCTCCCTACGAATTATCCCACCGCATTGTTCGCTCCGACGGGGAAATCAGACACATTCACAGCCGGGCTAACTTTTCTGATACCGGAGATGAGGCCGGGCGGCAGCGTTGCGTCGGCGCATCGATCGATGTTACCGAGCGCAAACGGACGGAATATTCCCTGCTCGCCAGCGAGGCGCGTCTTGCCGAGGCTCAGCGTATCGCCAATATGGGCAACTGGGAGTTTGTCGCCGAGACCCGCACGGTGCATTGGTCGGATGAGTGCTACCGAATATTCGGCCAAGACAAGAATAGCTTTTCCCCCAGCCACGAAACATTTTTGGCCTGCGTGCATCCGGATGACCGCGAGAAGGTGCAGCGGGTTCTCGTTCCGCAGTGGCGCCCGCAGGGTCGCTATTCTCACGAACACCGTATCGTTAGACCCGACGGCGAGGTTCGTCACATTCAGAAATGGGTGGTTCCCTATTATGACGAAGATGGCGCGGTTATTCGCCGCGTCGGTGCGGTTCAGGATATCACCGATCGTGTCATAGCCGAGGAGGCAGTCCGCAAAAGCGAAAGGCAATTGCAGCAATCAACCGATAACGTGCCGGCCTTGATTGCCTTTATCGGCAAGGACAGACGCTATCAGTTCGCCAACCGCGCTTATGAGGCGTGGTACGGGAAGTCTCCGGAGGAAATTGTCGGAAGTACGGTTGCCGAAGTTCTCAGTCGGGCAAACGAGGAAAAAATTGAGACATATATTGTTGGTGCACTGGCGGGCGCGCGGCAGGATTACTTGGTTAGCCTCGATACCGCAGGCAATTTGCGACGCCAGGTAAAGGGAACCTTCACGCCGAGCATAACGGAAGATGGTACCGTCCTTGGCTTTCACGTTCTGGCGCAAGACGTGACAAAGGAAAAAGTGGCCGAGGAAGAACTGCGGCACGCCAAGGAATTGGCCGAGGGCGCGAGTCTGGCTAAATCCAATTTTCTCGCCATCATGAGCCACGAATTGCGCACGCCGCTGAACGCGATAATCGGATTCTCGGAAATCATCGCCAAGGAGATATTCGGGCCTGTGGGCAAACGGAAATTCGCGAATATGCTAGGGATATTCATGAATCAGGCGGGCTCCTGCTCGGCATCATCGGCAAAATTCTGGATTATTCGAAATTGGAATCCGGTAAGGAAGCGTTGTTCGAAGAAATTCTGGATGTGCCGGAGATCGTGCGCTCCAGCGTTTCGCTTGTCGCCAATGCCGCGGACCAGGCCGGCATCACGATGGCGTGTGATGTTGCCGAGACACTCCCGCCGTTTCGGGCCGATAAGCTCAAGCTGTTGCAGATGCTGAGCAATCTTCTTTCAAATGCGGTTAAATTTACCGAAGCCGGCGGACAGGTCGGCGTTCGGGTTCGCGCTGGCCGCGAATTAGACTATGTCTTTCAGGTCTATGACAACGGCATCGGCATTGCGGCCGAAGACATTCCCCGCGCGCTTCTGCCGTTCGAGCAGGTCGACAATTCTCTCACGCGAAGTTTCGCCGGCACCGGCCTCGGATTACCACTGTGTAAAAGCTTTGCTGAATTGCATGGCGGCACGCTTGATCTCGCGAGCGAACCCGGCAAAGGCACCACCGTCACGCTGCGCTTTCCGGCCGGGCGCGCTGAATTCAGCTGAGAACGGCGTGATGCGAATTAAATACGGAATAAAAATCGATGGCTAAACAAACCGAAAAAACGCCGGCGGCGGAAACCGGCGGGCCGCTCAGCGGCTATCGGATTATCGACCTGACCACGATGATCTCCGGCCCGTTTGCCACCATGATGCTGGGCGATCAGGGCGCCGAGGTGATCAAGGTGGAGGCACCGGGCCACGGCGACCATGTGCGTTCCGGCGGCCATCGCTCGGGTGGGCTGGCGGCAAACTTTCTCAACAACAATCGCAACAA
>JAPYQV010000022.1 GCA_029937205.1 Alphaproteobacteria bacterium | reverse complement strand
GGTCAATACGGTGCGCCGATCAAGCAGCTTAACGATGTGCACGCCGTCAAAAGTGCGGATTATTTTGGATATCTCTCCCGCCGCCATATCAGGCAATACCGCGTCTATGGGCGCCGGCAATTGCCCAGCGATAACCCATCCAATATCGCCGCCGACCGCCGAGGTTGCACTTTGTGAAAATTGCCTGGCAATGCCGGTAAACTCCGCGCCTTGGCGCAACTGAGCCAGTAAATTTTCCGCCGTTTTCAAAATTTCCCGTTCCTGTTCGGGTGACTCAATCGAGAGAAAAATTTCGGCCACTCGATTTTCGGGCTGCCCGCGGCTGCTTTCCAGGCGTGCGAGAGCTTCGTCAATTTCGTCTTCGCCGACGGTAATGGCCGAATTTAGGCGCCGGGTGATCACCTTGGACCAGGCAATTTCCGCCTTGATTTGTACGACGACGGCTTCGCGGTCGAGCCGGTGTGCGTTGACGAAACTGTCAAACCCGCCCACACCAATGTCGCGGTTTTTCTCAATTTGATTGATCGCGAACTGAACTTCCTTATCGCCGACAGCAATGTCCAGGCGGTTCGCTTCCTGGATTTGCAGGTGCTCATCGACCAGGCTACGCAGCACCTGAGGCGCGATTTGCCGGCGCAATTCCGGCGCGTCTGTCAGATTTGACGAGGCGACGACAATGTCAATTCGCGCCGCCAGGTCATAGATTGAAATGACGTCATCATTGACCACGGCGGCAATCCGCATGATCTCCTGTCCGCGCGCCTGGTGTGGCGGCGGCGCAAGCAGACCCAAGGCAACCGCGATAAAAAGCGCGGCGCCGACGATCGCGCGGGAGCGCAATATTTCGGCCCTTATCGACATTCTACGTCAGAGTTATAACTGCCTGCCGCTCTTCGGCAACCACCTTTCACCGATTTACATGGGGTGATGCTGTATTCACCCCAAATGCTTGAACTTTATTGTAAACAATAAATTCGTCTCCGGCTGCACGTCACGGTCGCGGGTGAAATTCTTGTTGAGGCGCGTGGCGAACAACAGGCATTCGTCTTCGTAAGTTATGGCGCCATGCCAATTGAGTGTGCCGCCGGAGCCTGTCAGGTCTCGGCGTGTCCCGGCGCCGATGCGCCAGAAGCGGGTCATGCGCGCCGCCGCCGTGGCGGCGACTTCTTCGCGGTTGGCAAAGGCGGCAGTGTCGCTTTCGGGAATTTGTTCTTCCAGCAAGGCGTAGCCGATATTGATACGGAACGCCTTGGGCCCGGCGGCGAGCTCGATTTCGTTGCGCCGGGCAGCAAAGTTCTGCCGCGCCAGGCGGAAGCGATAGGCGAAGTCGAATATGGCCGCCGGAGCAATATGCACACGCCCGACATAATCGGAGAAATTTTCTTCCAGGCCGCTCCCTTGGTTGAAGGTGTCGTCCTCTCTGAGCCGCGCGCTTTGACCGATCATGCCTTGTGTTCGCCGGCCGCCGGCACCAAAAAAGCCGAAGCGAAGGCCGTAATTAATGCGCGGCCCGCTCTCCACACGATCGAGACCGGTGAAACGGTTGCTGCTGAACAGTTTCGTGTCGTCAAATTCGAAATCCTGGCTGTCTTCGTTCGGAATTTCACCGGAATTGCCGCCATAGGGACTAATGATGGCTTGCACAATGGGTTCCACCAACTGCTGTATGGCACCGATGCGGCGCACCAGAGGTAAGCGCCATTCGGCGGTTAATTCGGGGCGAATACGGCCGGTTAGACCGCGTGCATGGGTCGTCCGCGCCGTTCCTGCTGCCTCTACATTGTTGACGTGGTAGGCGTCGCCGCGCAGCGTCGCCGAAAGGCGATAGACGCTGCCCGAGCGACCGATATACGGCAGATGCCAGCCGCCCTCCAGGGATAGGCGGCGGCTGTCCGTGCCGTCGACACGTTGCAGGGCCATTAAATTGGCGTCGAAACTGGTGAAGGCGCCGCGCCCGTCAGGCAGCCCCACATAATTGAAATCTAGCAGCGGCAGGACGATTGGAATTTGGTCCTGATCGTCTTCAATTTCGAGTCCTTGGAAAAAATATGCATTGCCGCTGGCGTAGTTGCGTCCGTTGATGCCCTCAATGAAGGGCCGGGTCGTAAGCGTATCTTTTGAATCGATGCGGTAAAAACTGAGATAGGTATCGTCGCTGGCACGCTCGAACTGGTAGCCGTAATTCCAAATTGGATCGAGTTGGAAGCGCCCCTTGCTGAACAGATGGCCGCGTGCTCCCTTGCTTCCGGTTTCGTCCCCATCATCGTCGCGCTCGTTGCTATAGGCGATACTGCCATCGATGTTGTAGCTGCCGGTCAGGGTGCGCTCGCGATATTCCGCGCCCCAAACAATACCCTCGTCGCTGGTTAAGGTTGGTTTGAGCGTCACATCCCGGTGTGGCGCAATATTCCAGAAATAAGGCGTGGTGAGTTGAATCCCGAGCCTGGAGGAGGAACCGTAAGACGGCGCCAGAAAACCGCTGCGCCGTTTAACGCTTGGGTCGGGATGCTCGAAATAGGGCGTGTAGAGAACGGGAATGCCAAACATTTCCAACCAGGCATCGTAATAAGCGATATCTCGTGCCTCCTGATCATGCACGATACGGATCGCCTTGATTTGCCACAGCGGCGCTTCTTCCGGGTGCAGCGGACAGAGTTGGCAGGGTGAAAATACCGCCTTGCTCATTTCGGTCCGGTTGCCGCCGCTGCGCTGCGCACTGTTGGCCGCAATGCGCGTTTCGGCGTTGAGCAGCAATCGGAGATCGCGTGCCACACCCTCGCGCATCTCGTCGGAGAGCTCGAAATAATCGGCAAACAGCACTTCGCCGCTCGGCTCCATCAGGGTCACATTGCCCGACGCCGTCATCATATCCTGACGTTCGTTGTACGATACCGTATCGGCGAGGAGCACGCGGTGGCCTTGCGATATTTCGACGTTACCCGAGG
Organism: Alphaproteobacteria bacterium; assembly: GCA_029937205.1. Taxonomy (GTDB): domain Bacteria; phylum Pseudomonadota; class Alphaproteobacteria; order UBA828; family UBA828; genus PTKB01. The sequence goes on along the minus strand of JAPYQV010000022.1, from coordinate 11,537 downwards.
CCGTGACGGTACCGAGCGCTTCGTCATAGATCAGGCGGTCGGCGCTCATGATCACTTCTTTGCCGGCATCGACGGATTCGAACTCACGCGCCAGGGTTTGGGCGTGCAGCGGCGATAGGGCGGCGAAAAATGTGCATATCGCGGCCACGATAAGAGAACGGGCCGGCACCATCCGCTTAACCATCTTCCATGTGGAACAGGCTGGTGACACCAATGAGCGTAAACACGCCGGCCGGCGTCCAGGCCGCCAGCACGGGAGGGATTTTCCCCGAGAGGCCAAGCGCCAGCACCAAGTCGGAGACGAAATAAAGGATGAAGCCGGTCAAGACACCGGCGGCGATTAAGAGCCAGGTGCCGCCACGCCGCGAAAAGCGCAGCGAAAATGTCGCGGCGATAAGCACCATCGCGCAGAGCAGTAGCGGCCCGGAGAGCAATGAATGCCAATAAAGTCGATGACGCACCGCTGAAAAACCGGAGGATTCGAGCACTTCAATGAAGGCGGGCAGGGCCCAAAAGGACAGGGTTTCCGGCGGCGCAAAACTGTCTTCAATATGGTTAAAAGTTAGTTCTGTCGGCAATTCATAGCGATCTATGAATTGGGCGGGCTGATCCGGTCCCGTCAGCACCGCGCCGACCCGCTCCCAGTGGCCGACCTTGAGACGCGCTTCGTCGGCATCGATGCGGCCGACGAAGAGATCGTTTTCCTCATAGCGGAAGATGATTACCTCGTAGAGCGTAAGATTTTCCTGGTTCAGGCGCTGGGCGTGGATGACCGATTGGTTCTCGCCGTCACCCTGGCGCAGCCATATTCCCGACGTGGAAAGCGCCAACAGGCTCGATTTTCCACGCAAATATTTCGCATCCATATGCTCATAGCGCGACACCATGGCGGCCGACATGGGGTTGAACACGGTCATCACGAAGACGCCAAGGACAAGCGCCAGCAGCAAGGTCGGCATCAGGAACTGCCAGACAGAGACTCCGGCGGCGCGCGCCACCACCAGCTCCTGCGTGCGTGTCATGCGCGCGAAAGTCCAAAGACCGGCAACAAGTGCGGCGAAGGGCAGGATCTTTTGTGCCATGAAAGGAACGCGCAACATGGCCATTTGCAGTAAGATGCCGAGCGTCGCCAATTCCCGGCCCGGCCCGGAACCTCTGCGCATCATTTCCACCGCATCGAAAACGAAGATGGTGGCGATGAAAATGAGAAAGACCATAGCGATGCCGATCACGAATTGACGGCTGATATAAAATGAAAAAGTTGTCGAGAGACGCATGGCTTAAGCGACCTAAGCCGACTGTGGTGCGGCGCCGCGGCGCCCGCCCGAGCCGCGCATGCGGCGGTGAAGAATGTAAAACGCAAGGCCGAGCGCAATGACGACGTTGATATACATCAGCGGCGCCAGGCTCGGCGTTTTCGAGACCGCGTTCATCAGGCCGAGGCCGATCGCTTCAAAGACAAAGGCGCCGGCGATTCCGGCTAGGATGCGGCGCCACTGGCCGCGCCGGTTCAACTGACCGCCCAACAGGGCCGCGAGCGCAATTCCGGTGAGCGCAAAAGCAAAGAGTGGCGTCACGATGCGCTGATGCGCTTCGGCCCAAAACTTACCGAGATTTCGCTGATCGTCATAGCCGTCGCCCGGATTGAACAATTCGTGCAGATAGCGCTCGCGCGGCTCGCGCCAACGGTTGGCCGGGTCTTCGGCAAATTGGCCGAGATCGAGGGCATAGCTATCAAAATAGAGCAGCGACAGCTGGCCTTGCAGTTTGTTAACTTCCTGACGATTGCCGTTGAGCAGCACAAAGCGCGGGCCCTGCTCGGTTTTCACCAGGGCGCCGCGCTCGGCCATCATGGTCACCGGCTCACCTGGCACGCGGCTGTCATGCACAAGAATACCATGCAGATTGCCGCTCGAATCGCGCTCTCGCACATAGACTGTGACGTCTTCAATGAGGTTGGTGAAGACGCCTTCTTGCAACAACACCGAGGAGAAGTCAGCCCGGGCGATAAATTGGCGGCTTTTGAATTCGCGGTAGGTGGCCGGGATGAAATAGAGATTGATGGCGTACACCAATACGCAGACGAACGTCGCCAGCGTGATCGCCGGCGCCGCCAGGGACCACGGGCCGAGCCCGGCGGAGCGCAGCGAGACCAACTCGCTATCGATGACCAGCTTGTTGTAGGCGAAGAGAATGGCGCTGAAGAGCGCGATCGGCAGAATGACGCCAAGGAAAGTTGGCAGCAGCAGCATGCTGAAATAGAGGAACGCGCTTAAGGAAAACCCCTTATTGACGATTAGATCGACAAAGCGCAGCGACTGAGTAAGCCAGATCACGGCCGTCAGGCCGATGGCGATAAGCACGAAGGGACCGAGGAGTTGACGCAAGATATAGCGTTGATGGCGCTGCATAATCATATTATAGCGGGCTCGATAAGGCTTTGTCCCGCCGTAAGGCGGCCACAGATTAAGCCGCTCCCGCAGCGGCGGCGGTTTTGTTGCGGCAGACGAGAAAAACCGAGCGGCAGCCGCTGGTGAACTCCCGTTGCTTGATTTCAAAACCAGCGTCTTCGAGCTTCACGGTAAACGCTGGCAAACTGTGGCCGCGGTAGCCGATTTCCCATTTGTGCGGCTCCCATTCGGTGTCACTGGCAATTTTCAGGCGTTTGAGAAATCGCAGCTTGCGAAAATGGCTGCGCCGCTTCCAGCGCCAGCGGTTGAAGTAGAGCTCGAAGGCAAATTGAAAGCCCTCATAGGGGACGGAGACGATAAACCAGGGCGCGCCGGCGCCGGCAATGTTGGCGAGCACCGAATCGAGCTTTTGCCATGGGATATGCTCGAGCGTCTCGCAACAGAGAATGGCATCAAAGCCCTGCAGCTGATCCGCCGCCACATCGCGGATATCCGCCTGAATATGGCGGGTTGAGCCGACGCCTCGGGATTGCGCCTCGATATCGAGCGTCGTCACATTATAGCCGGCGCTCGCCGCCATGGCGCTCACCAGGCCGAGATAGGGTCCGATCTCGAGCACCGAATGGACCGGCAGGCCCTTCAAAAGATCGACCTGAAGCCACTGATGGGTAATGCGCTTTTCACTGTAGTAATCATGCCATTTGGCACGGAAAGCCTGGGCGCGGGAGCTCGAATCGGTCATCGCGGCGAGAATAATCGATTCTGTTGCCGATGGCGAATGCCGGAATCGATGTTTTGTCACCGAAATAAGGGATGTGAAAAATTAAGTTCCTGTTTTAAAACAACAAAATTGGCATTGTTTTGTTATCGGGCACCGTTTTCGGCGGCAGCTTCTGCACTTCAATGGTGCGCCCGCAGCAAATCTTAGCACGGCAAATGAGCGCTGCGAAATTCCCCGACCAACCGCCATCGTTCCCAAATCGCATTTTTCCGAAACCGCAAAAATAATTAGTTCAATACCGTAAGGCGCTGCAATTACGGTGCTATTTAGTATTGTTATTCACAATTTATTGCGTCATCGATAAATATCATGCAGAAATTATCCTGATGATTGAATTTCATATGCGCCTGTTCTCGTCCGGCGCAACGAATTAGCAAAGGAAAATTGTCATGCCTTTCTTTCCCAAGGATTGGGTACGGCCCGGTGCCAACAAGCGTACCCACGGTACGGGCCGCACAGGCTTCGGACATATCGATATCACCCAGGTGCCGCCCGTTTCGAGAGGGCCGGAAACGCAGCCAATGCCGGAGAAACCGTCATTTACCGAGGCTCTCTATCCGCGCCAGCCGGACAAGCCGAAGCGTCCACCGAAGCGTCCACCGAAGCGCCCTGTGGCACTGGCGCCGGGCCGCGCCATTATCTCAAACGAAGTGCGGGCCCGGCCACCGCGCGCAGAGATCGCCCCCGGCCCGGCCCGGCCCGGCGTGGACATTGTCGGGCGCTTTGCCGACGAAGCGAAAGCGCGCCGCGACGCAGCGATGGCGAAAAAGGACCGCGCCTTCGATCATGTGCGCCAAACCGGCGGCCGCGAGCCGCTGCCGCGTGACTTGCAGGGCGCCTTCGACGAACGCAGCCAGAAGGCGCTGGACGATTACGCCGATGCGGCGCGGCGAGGTAAACCGATCCAGGGCATCGGCGGCGCGGTCTTACAAGATAGCGACAAGTTGCCGGACTCGGTCCTGGTACGCGACGATCTGCACGCCAAGCGGGCCAGGATGTCGGATCGCGATTACAAAATCCTGCGCAACAAGCAGGACGAGATTTGGCGCCGCCTGGCCGACCCGGAAGAATTGCTCCGCGCGCCGGCGGACAGCCGCAACTCGCTCGATTACCTGTTGCGCGAGAACTGGCCTGAGCGCGGCTGGGTGTTTCCCCGCTACGCCGAACAGCGCGAGGAATTCAGCGATCTCGTGCAGCGCCAGATCGCGGCGCTCGAAGAGGCCAAGGGCGCGGCGCTCACACCCGGCGAGATGCAACAGGGGCTCGCGGTACTCAACACCGGCCCCGGAGGCCTCGCGGCGGCGTTCGGGGTCATATCTGCCGAGGAAGCGGAAGTGGACGGCGCTTCCGCCGACGACACGCTCACCGGCGCCAGCGGTGACGATGTTATCGACGGGGAAATCGGCGAGACGGAGGGACGTGACGGGGCAACTGCTTCGGACGAACCCGAAATTCAGCTTGCGGGACGTCCGCCGGAGGAGACTGATCACGAAATCGGAGAAAACGATACCCCCCCAGCCGTCGCCGCCATTATCTTATATGCGCCGAGTGGCCCAGACTACGCGATGTCCCTGGAAAATACGTTCGCCCTTGGCGCCGGTCTCACGGCGTCCGGAATTCCGAAGTCCCTGGCGCTTGCCGGAGCCGCAATCCGCAATGAGCTGCTCGGCGCGCTCGAGAACGCGCTACGCGGCGAAGAGGAAGAGGATGCTGTCCGCGATGGATTGATGGATTGGGCCGAGGATGCCTTTGGCGGTGAAACAGCGGCGCTTGTCGAGGCGTATTTCGATTCGGAAAAAGGCGCCCGCGGAGAATTGATCAGAGTCTTACGGGGACTTTCCGACACCCCGGAAGACATGGAGATTTACAAGGCCGGCGTCCAGTTCGACGAATGGATGCGCGAGAATTTCCCGGTCAGCGACGAATATGGCGACGATTTCATGCACAACGTGATGAACAGTCTCGGCAGTGCCATGCCGTTGATGGTTGCTGCGATCGTGACCGGCGGCGCTAGCATCACCGGCGCAGCGGCGGCGGCGGCGGTGGGTGCCGCAAGGGGGGCATCAGACACATTCCAGCAAGAATTGAATGACGGCGAGACGTGGCAAGATGCGCTGGATAAATCCGGGATCGCGGCTGCCTACCATCTCGTCGATGCGGCGCCGATCGCTAGAATTCTTGGCCGGATTGGTGGTGAAGGCAGCACCATTATTCAGGATATGGCGGGTGCGGGTTTGGACAATCTATTCAAGGACGCCTTCATCAATGTGCTCGACAAAATTATGGAACTGGACAATGTGCGCTACGATGAAGAAAAGGGAATCATATCCTTTTCCGATGACAAAGGCGCCGCCAGTTTCACGGTCGGCAGTCTTTTCACCATGCTGACAGCCATGGCGCTCGGAAACTAGCCGAATCGGAATTAGCAACTCAAAAGCGCGCATCTCTGAAGTCAAGAATATCCGCGACGACCATAATCCCTGGGTACGCGGTCAATTCCAAACCGGGTTGGCCGCCGATCTCAAAATCGGGCAAACGCCGCTTCATTATGGTTTCATAGGCGCGTTTAAATTTCTCACGTGCCGGATTCTTTAGTTCTCGGTCCTCATCGAATAGGTGCCCCGGATTATAGTTGCCGCGCGTTTTCGGCGCTTCGCGCACGATCACGCCGCAAACGAAACCGTCCGGGCTGGCTACCTTGAGGCGGATTTCTCCGGTGCCCGATTGGATGACGTCCCAATCCGCCGGGTAGTCAATGGAGAAGCCCCATGTCAAATCGGTAAAACGATAGTGGGCGATGGGGTCCTTCGACGTGCCGGCAAAATAGGGCAGGGCGAGGCGCTGGCAGCGCTCATTGAAAAAGAGCCGCCGGTAGGGTAGTGGCCGCCCGCGCGCGTATATCAATTCGAGGATATCGCCATTCAGAGTGCAAGTGCCGGCGCCGGAAGGATCGTCAAACCTCTCAGGCCGCCAGGCCGCGCGGCCCAGATCTTTCAAACATAAGCGCAAGCCATAGTCATCCATGCAGCGAAGAAATCGTGCGTCTTCCTCGAACTGCGAAAAGAATTTTACGTATTCCGGATCATGCTTCCCCCTGACCGTAACGTGGGAATATCCGAGATTATGACAACGTTCGTTTCGAAACAGGTGTTTCCAGCGAGACACATCGCCACGCGTATCATCGCGGCGCAGGACATTGCCATTATTTCCGCATACTTCGCTGCCGTCCGGATATTCATCCGATTCGGGGCGCCAGGCGTTTCGGCTGTATTTGGCGTCGCAGGTTTCCAGCAGGTGATACCGGCTCCGGCAGTCCGAATAGGTGCGGAATATCCTGCGCACGGTCGTCATCTCGAAGCCGGCGGCGGCCGCCGCCGTGCCGAGGGCTTCGGCGGTCGGTCTTGCGGGGCCGGAGACCACTGTGGAATCTGCCTCCTCCGCAGATGCCTGAGGCGTGCCGAGAAGAAGCGCGGTAAAGGCGGCAGCGAGTAACAATTGTCGCAGTGGATTCAATTCTGGGTACTTCATAAAAATGCTTTCAATTAATTCGGCCCATTTGGTAGCGATACACCGCGCTAGCGCGAATGCCATTATGGATGGTCCAGAGCGGGTTTTCACCGCATAAACGATTGGTGAGCTGCCTAATTCTTGGAATCCAATATAGGGGTCACAAGAAATTGACCTAATCCCACATGGCGTTGCCAATGCTGCGACGATGAAGGGTATGACCCAACAAGAATCCCGCTTCACCAACGGCGCGCGGCGGGTTAGGTTCGGGCGCCGGCCGGGAGGGCCGATTGTTCCGGGTTATCCATCAGCAAAGAGGCAGCCATGAAGATCGCGTTTTCTGAAATTTCCGTGCCGGCAACCGGCACGCTGATTGTCGGCATCCTGGCCGAGGGCGAGTTGACGGCGACGGCCCAGGCGGTCGACGAACGTATGTCGGGCGCATTGTCCAAGGCGGTGTCCGCCAGCGTCCGTTTCAGCGGTAAGAAAAATACCACCCTGCTGATTAATGCGCCGGCCGGGCTTGATCTCGCCCGCGTGCTGCTGATCGGCCTCGGTGCGCCCAAGGATATCGACAAGCTGCAGATGCAGGCGCTCGGCGGCAGCGTGGTTGGCGGCCTTAATAAAATGGGCGAGACGGTGGCGTCTCTCGCACTCGACGCGCCCGACGGCTGCCCGCTCAGCCCCGAGGACATGGCGGCGGAGGTGGCCTTTGGTGCCCGCCTCGCGGGCTATCGCTTCGACAAATACCGCACTAAGCAAAAAGAAGAGGACAAGCCGACCCTGGAGACGCTGACCATCATGTCCGGCGATTCGGGCGCCGCCGAGGCCGCCGCCGCGCCGCGCCAGCGGGTCGGCGATGGTGTCTATCTCACCCGCGATCTGGTCTCCGAGCCGAGCAATGTGAAATATCCGGCGGCCATCGTCGAGGATATCAAAGGTCTCTCGGCGGTTGGCATTGAGGTGGAATTGCTCGACGAGGCGCGCATGGGCGAGCTTGGCATGGGCGCGCTGTTGGGCGTCGGGCAGGGCAGCCGGCGCGACTCATACATTGCCATCATGCGCTGGAACGGCGCCGCTGATAAAAATGAACAGCCCGTCGCCTTTGTTGGCAAGGGCGTCACCTTCGATACCGGCGGTATTTCCATCAAGCCGTCGGGCGGCATGGAAGAGATGAAGTACGACATGGCCGGTGCCGGATGCGTGATCGGCCTGATGAAGGCCCTGGCCGGCCGCAAGGCCCGCGCCAACGTGATCGGCGTGGTCGGCCTGGTCGAGAACATGCCGGACGGTAACGCCCAGCGGCCGGGCGATGTGGTGACCACCATGTCGGGCCAGACCATCGAAGTGATCAATACGGATGCCGAGGGCCGGCTCGTGCTGTCGGATGCGCTGTGGTACACGCAGAAAACCTTCAAGCCAAAATTCATGGTCGATCTCGCCACGCTCACCGGCGCCATCATTGTCGCGCTCGGCACTTATCAGGCCGGCCTCTTTAGCAACAATGACGAATTGGCCGAGCGCCTCACCGCCGCCGGCAAGGCCTCGGGCGAGGAGCTTTGGCGCCTGCCGCTGGGTGCGCGCTACGACAAGGACATTAACTCCGACATCGCCGATATGAAGAATGTCGGCAAGGGGCGGGAAGCCGGCAGCATCACCGCGGCGCAACTGCTTGAGCGCTTTGTCGCCGATACGCCGTGGGCCCATCTCGATATCGCCGGCATGGCGTGGATGAAGCGCGGCGACGATCCGATCGTGCCGAAGGGCGCATCCGGTTTCGGCGTGCGCCTCCTGGATCGGTTGGTGGCGGACTATTACGAGAGCTGAATTCAAATGGCCGAGGTCGCTTTCTATCAATTGCGCACCACCGCGCTCGAGAGCGCGCTGCCGAGGCTGTTGCAAAAAGCGCTTGATGCCGGCCACCGGGTGCGTGTCGTCGGCGCCTCGGAAGAGCGTATGGCGGATTTGAATGCGGCGCTTTGGACCTTCGATCAGGATTCGTTTCTGCCGCACGGAGAGCTTCGCGACGGTGATGCCGAACACCAGCCGATCCTGCTCAGCAGCGAATCGGCCGATGCCTCGGCCAATGAAAACAACGCCGATATCATGGTGACGATCGACGGTGTCGAGCCGGTTTTTTTGGACGGTGTGACGCGTTATCTCGATATGTTCGACGGCAATGACGAAACCGCGCTGCGTGCCGCGCGTCAGCGCTGGACCCGGCGCAAGGCGGATGATCATCAGGTGAGCTACTGGCAGCAAGGGTCTGGAGGCGGCTGGGAAAAGCGCGCCTGATCACAGCTTCGAAATGACGCCAGAATCGCCGGTTGATGCGCGCGGGCGAAGCGTCTATAACGCGCCATCTTAAATTTCAGGAGTTAACCTAATGGCGGTCGAGAGAACGCTTTCTATTCTCAAGCCGGATGCGACCCGGCGCAATCTCACGGGCGCGATCAACCAGCGTTTCGAGGACTCGGGCCTCAGTATTATTGCCCAACGCCGCCTGCGGCTGACGCTGGAGCAGGCACAGCAGTTTTATGCGGTGCATGCGGAACGGGCGTTTTACGGCGAATTATGCACCTATATGACGTCCGGCCCGATTGTCGCCCAGGTGCTTGAAGGCGAAAACGCCGTAATTCGACACCGCGAAGTGATGGGCGCGACAAACCCGGCAAATGCCGACGAAGGCACGATTCGTAAGGATTTTGGCGAATCCGTGGAGGCAAATTCGGTGCATGGCTCCGATTCGCCCGAAAATGCGGCGATTGAAATCGCCTATTTCTTTTCCGATACCGATATCGTTGGCTAATTCGTCGACCGGGTGCCGTCTTGTTTGATCGGCACCACACCCTATATGGCAGGAGCGATTAGCGGTTGGTCTGGGCCCTCTCCGGGGCCGGATCAACCGCGTGAATCCGCTCTATGTTAATGATTTTAGAGCATATTCATCGCTTGAACGGATCTTCTTTGGGGATGCTGTTCAGTCCGGTTTTGCCCTATGGGTCGGCACAGCTGTGCTATGATTTGCGTCGCAGTTCAATTTGGAGCTATTTGCTACGGGAATATGACGGACAAGCGAAAAATCGGTAGGCCGGGTGAGGACACCGGAACCCTCACCAAAACGAAGCCCAAGACCAAAAAACCGTCGATGTATAAGGTCTTGCTGCTCAACGACGATTACACGCCGATGGAGTTCGTGATCTTGGTGCTCGTGCGAATTTTCGGTATGCCTGAGGAGAGTGCAACGCAAGTGATGATGCATGTACATCGCCGCGGTGTCGGTGTGTGCGGTGTGTATCCCTTCGAAGTGGCCGAAACGAAAGTCACCCAGGTGGTGGATTTTGCCCGGCGCAACGAACATCCGCTGCAATGCACGATGGAAAAAGATTAGCGTGGAAAAAGACTAAGGCGGCGAAATATGCTCTCTACGGAACTTGAAAAAACCTTACACCGGGCTCTGGCCTTGGCTGGCGACCGCAATCACGAACTCGCGACGCTTGAGCATTTACTGCTTGCCCTCTGCGACGATACGGATGCCGAGGCTGTGCTCAAGGCGTGTGGCGTGGATATCGAAAAGCTGCGCCAGGATCTGACCAAATTCCTCGACAATGAACTCGAAAATTTGGTCGGCGAACAATCCGAAGACGCGGCGCCGACGACCGGCTTTCAGCGTGTCCTGCAGCGCGCCGTGTTGCACGTGCAATCCTCGGGCCGAGGCGAGGCGAGCGGCGCCAACGTGCTCGCCGCGCTCTTTACCGAGCGCGAATCCCACGCCGTCTATTTCCTGCAGGAGCAGGACATGACGCGGCTCGACGCGGTCAATTACATCTCGCACCGCATCGCCAAGTTGCCAGGCCTGTCGGGCGATGGCGTCGAGGTTTCCGGCATCGATGAGGAAATCGGCGGCGAGAGCGAGGTCAAACGCGGCAGCGAGGCGCTCGATGCCTATTGCGTCAACCTGAACGTCAAGGCCGAGGACGGCAAGATCGATCCGCTGATCGGCCGCGAGGACGAGATTGAACGCACCATCCAGGTGCTGTGCCGGCGCACCAAAAACAATCCGCTCTATGTCGGTGAGGCCGGTGTCGGCAAGACCGCCATCGCCGAAGGGCTGGCGCGCCAGATCGTCGAAGGCAAGGTGCCTGAGGTCCTCCTGGAGGCCACCATCTTTGCCCTCGATATGGGCTCGCTGCTTGCCGGCACGCGCTATCGCGGCGATTTCGAGGAGCGCCTGAAGGCGGTGATGGATGAATTGGAAGCGCATGATGGCGCGATTCTGTTCATCGACGAAATTCATACGGTGATCGGTGCCGGCGCCACGTCGGGCGGCGCCATGGATGCCTCGAACCTCTTGAAGCCGGCCTTGCAAAGCGGCGGGCTGAGCTGCATTGGCTCTACCACCTACAAGGAATACCGCAATTATTTTGAGAAGGACCGCGCGTTGGTGCGGCGATTCCAAAAAATCGATGTCACCGAACCGTCGGTCGAGGATGCGGTCAAAATTCTGCGTGGCCTCAAACCTTATTACGAAGAATTTCATGCTGTGCGCTATACCAACGAGGCCTTGCGCGCGGCGGTCGAGCTGTCGGACCGCTACATGGGCGATCGCAAGCTCCCGGACAAGGCCATCGACGTCATTGACGAGGTCGGTGCGGCGCAGCGTCTGAAGCCCGAATCGAAGCGCCGTAAGCGCAAGACCATCGGCCTCAAGGATATCGAAACCATTGTCGCCAAAATGGCGCGGGTGCCGGCCAAGAGCGTCAGCCAAAGCGACAAGAATTCCCTCAAGACCCTGGAGCGCGATCTGAAGACGGTGGTGTTCGGCCAGGACGATGCGC
>JAPYQV010000503.1 GCA_029937205.1 Alphaproteobacteria bacterium | reverse complement strand
CTCTTGAGCACTGGACATCAAGCGGTTTCGCCAATACGGATCTTGATTTCCTGCTCAAGCAGCATGGCATCGATCATGTGGCCGTGGCAGGCATGGCGGCCAATACCTGCGTTGAGGCAACCGGCCGCTACGCCCTGGAACTGGGTTATCACGTCACATATCTGTCGGATGCCGTGGCGACCTTTTCGAAGGAAGAACAGCACGCCGCCGTCGCCCTCCACTATCGCCGCGCCGGCCATGCCGTGCTGACGGTGGATGCATTTTTGGCATTGATCCGCTAGTTCGGGATCAATGTTGCAACGTTCTTTAACCCGCTCAAACCAGCCCGGCGAGCCCGCGCAGCACGTAATGCAGGATCCCGCCATGGCGGAAATATTCGGCCTCTTCCGCCGTATCGATGCGGCACAGGAGATTGAGATTTTCCGTCGTGCCGTCGGCGCGGGTGATGCGGCAGGCGACCGTCATGCCAGGGCTGACACCGCCGGCGACGCCTTCCAGATCAATCACCTCGGAGCCATCGAGGCCGAGGGTTTGGCGCGTGACGCCGTCCGGGAACAGCAGTGGCAGCACGCCCATGCCGACCAGATTAGAGCGGTGAATGCGCTCGAAGCTCTCGGCAATCACCGCCTTCACGCCGAGCAGGCGCGTGCCCTTGGCGGCCCAGTCGCGCGACGAGCCGGTGCCGTATTCCTTGCCGGCAATGACCACCAGCGGCGTGTCCTCACCGTCATATTCCATCGCCGCCTCGAACATCGAGGTCTCGCGGCCATCCGGCATGTGGCGCGTCACACCGCCTTCGGTGCCGGGCGCCAGTTCGTTGCGGATGCGTACATTGGCGAAGGTGCCGCGCATCATCACATCGTGGTTGCCGCGCCTCGAGCCATAGGAGTTGAAATCCTTCTGGCCGACCTGGCGTTCGGTGAGATAGTCGCCGGCCGGCGAATCATATTTGATCGCGCCCGCCGGCGAGATGTGGTCGGTGGTGACGCTATCGCCGAGCAACGCCAGGATGCGCGCGCCCTTCACATCGCTGAGCGCCGCCGGCTGTGCTTCCATGCCGTCGAAATAGGGCGGGTTTTTGACGTAGGTGCTGCCATCCTGCCATTCATAGGTGAGCCCCGTGGGCGCATCGATGGCCTGCCACTCGGCACTGCCCGTAAAGGCATCGGCATATTGTTCGCGGAACATGTCAGACGTCACCGAACCGGCGACGGCAACGCGCACATCGTCATTGCTCGGCCAGATATCCTTGAGATAGACCGGCGTGCCGTCGGCGTCTTCGCCGAGTGCCTCGGTGGTGATATCCACATTCATGCTGCCGGCGATGGCATAGGCCACCACCAGCGGCGGCGAGGCGAGATAATTGGCGCGCACATGGGGGCTGATGCGGCCCTCGAAATTGCGGTTGCCCGAGAGCACCGAAGTGACCACCAGATCGCCGTCGTCGATAGCACCGACGATCTCATCTGCGAGCGGGCCGGAATTGCCGATACAGGTGGTGCAGCCATAGCCCACCACATTGAACCCGAGCGTATCGAGGTCTTTTTGCAAGCCGGCCTTGGTGAGATATTCGCTCACCACTTTGGAGCCTGGCGCCAGCGATGTCTTGACCCAGGGCTTTACCTTGAGACCGCGCTTGACCGCATTTTGCGCCAGCAGCCCGGCGCCGAGCATGACGTTGGGGTTGGACGTGTTAGTGCAACTCGTGATGGCGGCGATCACGATATCACCATGGCCAAGACTGTGATCCATGCCGGCAACGGCCACGGTCGTGGCGCTTTTCGCCGCCTCAACACCGAGTTCGCCGGTCAGCGCCGTGCCGAAGGCCGGCGCTGCATCTGTGAGAAAAATTTTATCCTGCGGCCGCTTCGGGCCGGAGATGCTGGGCGTGACGTCGCCGAGCTCAAGCTCGAGGGTATCGGTGAACACCGGATCCGGTGTATCGCCATCGCGCCACATGCCTTGCGCCTTGGCGTAGGCCTCGACCAGGGCAATGCGGTCTTCGTCGCGGGCGCTCAGGCGAAGATAATTGATGGTCTCCGAATCAATCGGGAAAAACCCGCAGGTGGCGCCATATTCGGGCGCCATGTTGGCGATGGTCGCTTGATCGGCAAGCGACAGCTCATCCAGGCCGGGGCCGTAAAATTCAACGAACTTCCCGACCACGCCTCTTTTGCGCAGCATCTGCACCACCGTCAGCACCAAATCGGTGGCGGTGGCGCCCTCGGCAAGGCGGCCGGCGAGGCGGAAGCCGATCACTTCCGGCACCAGCATGGAGATCGGCTGGCCGAGCATGGCCGCCTCAGCCTCGATGCCGCCAACACCCCAGCCGAGCACGGCCAGGCCATTGACCATGGTGGTGTGGCTGTCGGTGCCGACCAACGTGTCCGGGTAGGCGATGGTGGCACCATCAGATTCCGCCGTCCACACCACTTGCGCGAGATGCTCAAGATTGACCTGGTGGCAGATGCCGGTGCCGGGCGGCACGACGCGGAAATTGGAAAACGCCTGCTGGCCCCAGCGCAGAAAGGCATAGCGCTCGGCATTGCGTTCCATCTCGATGGCGGTGTTGTCCTTGAGCGCGGTGGCACTGGCGAAACGGTCGACCATGACCGAATGATCGATCACCAGATCGACCGGCGAGA
>JAPYQV010000502.1 GCA_029937205.1 Alphaproteobacteria bacterium | reverse complement strand
GGGCGGCATTCTGTTCAGTTTCCTGATCGGCCTCGCCTGCCTGAGACTGCGTGGTATTTACGTCGCATTGCTTACGCTTGCCGTCTCGCAAATGATGTTCGTCCTGATCCAGACCGACGCCAGCTGCAGCGCCCTCAACAAGATCAAAAACCCGATGAGTTGCGTCTCCTTCACTGGCGGCTCGCAGGGCCTGGGCGATTTCGGCTCCTTTGGGTGGCGCGCCGTTCTGGGCGGACGGAATTGGATGACCGGCGATTACTACTCCATGCTCGGCCTGCTGGTGGTCGGCCTCATCGTTACTTACCTGATTACCCAGAGCCGCATGGGATTGGCCTTTCGCGCGCTCCGCGACAATGAGGAACTGGCTCGCTCGCGCGGCATCAGCCAGTACAAATATCAACTTCTGGTGTTTGGTATTTCGGCCTTTATGACAGCCGCCGCGGGTGGCTTCTATGCCGCGCATTTCGGCGCTGTCGGCATTGATCTGTTCGGCTTCCCACTCCTCCTGTTCCTCATCTCAATGCTCGTGGTTGGTGGCATTGGCCGTCTCTGGGGTCCGCTCCTCGGCGCCGCGCTTCTGATGTCTGCCGACGAAGTCTTCAAGGAATTCTCGGATTGGCGCAATATCGGCCTTGGCATCGTTGTGCTGCTGTTTATGATTTTGCTGCCGCAAGGATTGGCGGGCGGCATCGAAAAAGTGTTTCGGCTTCTGCAACGGCTCACCGGCAGATCGCGAACGGCCTGACAGGCCTGCCGGCCAAAAATTTCCGCACGCCCTTTTCTCGGCGTGATTTTCGCGGCATCATGGCAGACAATTAAAACCTGAGTGCAGCGGGGAAAGCCATGTCAGCCCAGGACGTCGGTCTGCGTTTCTTCTGTTACATCATTTTCGCCAGTGTAGTTTTTCTGGCGGACCGTGCGGCGGCGTATGATCCGAATTTCACGCCAGCTCAGCCACGCTTCGAGAATGTTGCTCTGGAATCCGGCGTCGAACATGTCTATGGCGGCTCGTGGGAGCATTTCACCGGCGGCGGTGTGGCGGCGTTCGACTGTGACAAAGATGCCGATCCAGATCTGTTCTTCGCCGGCGGCGGTAATCCAGCGCAATTGTTCCGCAACGACAGCCAACCCGGGAACGGGCTTTCCTTTACGCCGCTGGGCGATGCCGCACCGCACGACCGGGCCGTCACCGGCGCCTACCCGCTCGATATTAACGGCGACGGCAACATGGATTTGGCGGTGTTGCGGATCGGAGAGAACAAGCTCTATCTCGGCCTCGGCGATTGCCGCTTTGAAGCCGCCAACGCGAAGTTCCATTTCAATGGCGGCGAGGAATGGACGACCGCTTTCAGCGCCACCTGGGAAGGCGACAACCGGATGCCCACACTGGCCTTCGGAAATTACGTCAACCGCGCCGTCTGGGCGGCAATTCACACCGCGTTCGGCGTCGACGATCAAAACCGCAAAAGCTCCCTCAACACATGCCTGGACAATTATCTCGTCCGCCCGGCCGGGGTATCGGCTGACCGTTTCGCCGCACCCTTAACCCTCTCGCCCGGCTTCTGCGCGCTGTCGATCCTCTTTTCCGATTGGAACCGCTCGGGCAAGCGCGATCTCCGCATCAGCAACGACCAGTATTATTATCTGCCGCCGGGCGAGGAACAGCTCTGGCATCTCGCCCCCGAACCAGCGCTTTATCAGCCTGAGGAAGGCTGGCAATCGGTCAATATCTGGGGCATGGGAATTGCCACCCATGACATCACCGGCGATGGCTATCCGGAATATTTTCTCACCAACATGATGGCCAACAATCTGGCCACCCTCGGCGACGACCCTTCCGTCGGCCCGCGCTTCGTAAACATTGCCGGCGCTGCCGGTGTCGTGGCGCCGCGACCCTATACGGGCGGTGACCAGGACAAAGTCTCCACCGCCTGGCATGCTCAGTTCGCCGACCTCAACAATGACGGTCTGGTCGATCTCTTTATCGCCAAGGGCAATGTCGATGAAATGGAGGAAGGCGCCATCGAAGATCCCAACAATCTCCTGATGCGCAAGCCTGATGGCAGTTTTCGTGAAGCCGGGCAGAGCGCCGGGGTCGGCAACATGGAGCGCAGCCGGGGCGCCGCACTGATTGATCTCGACCTTGATGGGCGGCTTGACATCGTCGTCGTCAACCGCCGCGCCAACGCTGAAATACTGCACAATCAAAGCGACGAATCTGGCGGCTGGTTGCAGGTCGCGCTGCGCCAGAAAGGCGGCAATGTGAACGCCGTCGGCGCCTGGATCGAAGTGCGCGCCGAGGATGAAATGTGGCGTCAGGAAGTGGTCATCGGCGGCGGCCACGCCAGCGGCCAATCAGGCTGGCATCATTTCGGCCTCGGCGGCGAGGACGAAGCGGAAATTCGCGTGCAATGGCCGGACGGCATGTGGAGTGCCTGGCAGCCTGCCGGCAGCAACCGCTTCATCACCTTAAGCCGCGACGGCTATGCGATCTCCACCCACTTCGGTCTGCCCGGCGCCTCCTGAGCCAAGTCGCGTTCAATCGTTTGAAGCCGACACCGGGACTGTTCTATCTAACGAGCATTTGTTAGGTTAGATGGCATGAAGCGAAGCTATCGCCGGAACGGAAATGACCGAAACGAAAGTAA
>JAPYQV010000501.1 GCA_029937205.1 Alphaproteobacteria bacterium | reverse complement strand
GGACAAATATGGCCGCATCGACATTCTGGTGAACTCGGTTGGTGTCGGCTATAGCTGGATGGAGAAGAGCCCGGGTTCCATGGGCGACATCGTCAACACCACGCCGGAGAAATGGCACGAGGTCATGGCGATCAATCTCGACGCCTGCTTCTATATGAGCCGCGCCGTGGTGCCGATCATGCAGCAACAGGGCGGCGGCGCGATCGTCAATGTCGGCTCTATTTCCGGCTTCCAAGGTTTGCCGGTGGCGCATACTTACACGGCGGCAAAAGGCGCCATGCACAATCTCACCCGTTCGCTTTGCGTGACGTATGCCAAGGACAATATCCGCACCAACTGTATTGCGCCTGGCATTATCGATACGCCCATGGTGGCCTCGATCCTGAACATGTTCGACGACGATGATATGGCCGACCGTTTAACGCCCATGAAGCGCCCCGGAACGCCGGAGGAAATGGCCTTTGGCTGCCTTTATCTCGGCTCCGACGAGGCGTCCTACTGCAACGGCACCATCCTCACCATCGACGGCGGCACCACCGCGCGGCAGTAGACCTATAGTTTGGTCGGCTGGCGAAAGGCGGTAATGACATTGTCGCGCAGTATTTTCCGCGTCCGCCGCGCGCCGATGCGCTGCTTCAGTTTATCCTCGAAGTAGCGGTAGAGATAAGCGCTGTTGCGGTCATATTGAAATGCCGGCGGGTTGATGCACACCGCGGCATCGGTTGACAGCATGATTTGATTTTCATAGCCGCTCTCGACCATTTGTCCAAGGCGCTCCAGCATGGTGTCGTCGCTGACCGGGCCGCCGAAAAATTGATCGCTGTGGGCGCCGATTGCATCATATTGCAGAAAGACGCCGCGATCCGCCTGGCGCCTATTGTCGTCGAGCGTCGAGACCTGAGCATGGGCCCATACGAAGCGGCCTATGTTGAAGCCTTCCTTTTCCATAATCCTGATGACGTTCCGCGTCGTTTTTGCGACCGGTCCGTGGAAGCCGAGCGCGGCCCCTGTTTCCTTCGCAGCGATGGCGGCGGCGCGTAAAATGCCGACTTCCTTTTTCGTCGCGCCGCTTTCATTGCACGATGTTTTTACAAACCCCGCCCTGATCCCCGTGCCGTCAATGCCTGTCGTCAGTTCGGTGACAAAATGTTTGGCCATGGCGGCGATGGGTACGCCGGTCAAGGCGGGCGATTTCAAGTCTTTGTAGATCCCGGTCGGGCAGACAAAATGCACATCCGATTGCCGCGACACGTCACGCAAGGCGACGACATTTCGGCCGATGCCGATGTTGGTCCATTCGACGACCAGATTTACTCCCTGTTCGCGCAACACCGCCGCGCTCTCGACGGACGCACCAATCTTGTTGGACCAATTGACATCCATATAGGCGTCCGTGTCGGGGCTGTGGAAATCAGTGAACATGTGCTCATGGGCCATCGCCATCTTGACGTTCCGGCCGTGCAGAATGCCGGTCACGGTACGGAGTTTAACCGAGCCGATTGCTGCGCGAGTTTGTGCCTTTGGTTTTTTCATCGCCATGGACCTCAATTTGAAATTCGATCGAAAGTGTCGTCCATCGCTGCCATGAAGTGAAGCGGTGTCTCAGGATACGCCTTGACCCAGCTCGGTCGCATTCACCAGCGCTGCCATGTTGCCGTAGGGATGGCGATTCTCGTGCATGAGCTGATGGGCATGACCAATTTCGTCGAAGCTGCAAGTCCTCGACAGACAAGGATCGACCTTACCGTCGATGACGAGCTGATTTACGGCTGCAGCCTGGTCGTCGTTGGACAGGTGGCTGCCCTGGAAGCGTTTTTGCCGCATCCAGTGGAAGCGCAGATCAATGGTGACGTTGTAGCCCGTGGTGCCAGCGCAAATGACCACCATGCCGCCGGTGGCGCACAGGAAGTTCGACGTCGGCAGGGTGACCTCGCCAGGGTGTTCGAAGACAATTTGCGGACTCACCTTGGCTCCGGCTGCCTCCCAAAAAGCCTTGCCGAAATCACGTGCACCTTTGAACCAGGCGCCCCATTCCGCGGACGTGACATCGGGCATGACGCCCCAGTGGGAAAAGTCATTGCGGTTGATCACGCCGACGGCGCCATGATCGATACAGAACTGGCGCTTGTTCTCATCGGATATGACGGCGATAGGCTTGCCGCCATGGGCAGCGGCGATTTGCAGCGCCATGCTGCCGAGCCCACCAGCCGCGCCCCACACCAGCACATAATCGCCCTCATTGACGCTATTCGGCTGCCAGCCCATCAGCATGCGGTAGGCGGTCGAGGCGCAGAGCAGATAGCTGCTCGCCGCTTCCCAACTCAGATGCTTCGGCTTGGGCTGACATTGGTGCGATTGGGCGCGGGCAAATTGGCAATAGCTGCCGTAATTGGTCTGATAGCCCCAGATGCGCGTGCTTTCCGCCAGCATCGGGTCTTTGCCGGCCAGGACCCAAGGGTCATCCGGTTCCCACCAGCCGCTATGCACGACAACTTCATCGCCGAGCTTGACGTTCGAGACCTGATCGCCGATCGCCCAGACGATGCCCGAGCAATCGCTGCCGCCGGCGTGAAAATCCTCCGGCTCGCCCTTTTTTTGCCGGTCGGCAATGACATCAACCGGTTTGCCGAGGGCGGCCCAGACATTGTTGTAGTTGATG
>JAPYQV010000500.1:324-2667 GCA_029937205.1 Alphaproteobacteria bacterium | reverse complement strand
GGGCGGCGAGAAGCGCATTTTCGGCGCTTTCGCTTTCCAGAGGGCAGAGCTCCCAGCGCCACAGCTCGGCACCGGCCGCACCGGCCCGGCAGGTGAGCGGGCCGACGCCAAAGCACGCCGTATCGAGGCCAAATTCTTCACCGCCGAATGTGGCGCTGCCGCGCGCGACATAGAGGACTGTGTTGTGCGCCGCCATTGTATTGTTCTCCGCCCCCGGATCGAGCCGGTCACAAGACAATCTCAATTCGTAACTTATTGTCATATATTTTCTGTTCGTTCTTTTTGTCGCGTCAGTGGAAATAGGCACCGCCATCGACGACCAGGGTCTGGCCGGTGACGAAGGCCGAATCGGCGCTGGCGAAATAGACCGCCGCGCCGACCAGATCGGACGGCAGCTGATCGCGCTGCAAGGTGCGTGCCCGGAGTGAAATCTCCTGCAGTTTTTCGAGCTGCACCGGGTTGGCCATCACCCCGTCCGAGAGGGTAAAGCCGGGCGCGATGCCGTTCACCAGAATACCGTCGCCGCCCAATTCCTTGGCCAGGGACTTGGTGATGGCGTTGATGGCGCCCTTGCTGGCGACATAGTGCAGCAGGTAGGGCACGCCCTTGAAGGGCGTGCCGGAGGAAAGATTGATAATACGTCCGCCGCCTTGGGCGCGCATCTGCGCTGCCACCGCTTTGCAGCACAGAAAGGTGCCAATGACGTTGACGTCAAGGATGGTGCGCCATTCGTCGGCGGTTTGCTCGTCGAACGGTTGCGGCGTGAGGCTGGAATAGATGCCGGCATTGTTGACCAGCACATCGATGGCGCCGAACTTCTCCAGGCTGGCCGCTGCCATGCCCGCGGTATCCTGCTCGGACGAGACATCGCAGGCGATACCGAGCGCCGCGTGTCCGGCCGCCGCCATTTCCGCCGCAGCCTCAGTCGCGCCGGCGCGGTCGGCAATAACGATATTGGCGCCTTCCGCCGCCAGGCCCTCGGCCAGGACGCGACCGATTCCCATTGCGCCGCCGGTGATAATCGCGGTTTTTCCCGCAAGTTTCATACGTCCCCCCGAATTGTCTCTATATCAGCATATTTAAGCATCCTTAGCACACCTTGTGCATAGTCGCGCAGAGAGGGATGTGTGCGGCCGCCTGTCGGGCGGTAATTTGCAGGTTGATTGATTGAACATGATGCAATCGCGACAGAACGGCGCCGTTTGGGTTGGCCGCCTATACCGCATGGTCCGAGTCCTTCGATTGGCCAGTGTCATGCTCGCCGCGCTCGCCCTGACAGGCGGCGCGGGGCAGGCCGGGGAGGGGCTGACGGGCGAGCTTTATGTGGTCGGGTCGCACGATTCCGAGCGCATTGAGCGCGTCGATTTCAATTTTGATGGCCAAAATTTCAAGGTTGCGCGCTCGCGGAAAACCCATGATTTGCGTGGCGCCGGCGATGTCAATGCGCGCCTGAGCAGTCTGCGCAGTCCGAAAAGCACCCTGTCGCGCCGTGAAATTCGGCGCGTGACGAGTGACGCGAGTGGCGTTTTCAAAGTGATCGAAGAACGTGGTTCCGTCACGCTCCGCCTTCAAATGAATCGCTGGGAAGAGGCGCCGCACAACTCTGCCGCGGCGGAATTGCCCGAAATAGGCGGTGTGCTTTCCGGCGATGACACGGCGCTCAGCCATGTGGCGGTCGAAGCCGATGGCCGGGCCTATTATTTTGGTGAAGATGCCGAAGTTGGCGGCACCTTCGGCGAGATTGATCTCGAAACCAACGCCACCACGCGGTTGCTCGATGGTTTGCCGGTGGCGGCGGATGTGACGGAAGATCCCCAGAGCGGCGAGTTGATCCTCATCGGCGAGGCCGAAATTGCGCAGATCCAACCCACGCCCGAGGCGCACGTCGTTTCGCGTCACAAGGTGCCGCCCGGAGAAGCCCTCGAATCCGGTGCGGTTGATGGTGATGGCCACCTTTTTGTGCGCCGCACCGGTGGCGAGATCATTTTTGTCGATTATAGCACCAGCCGCCGCATCGGCGCGGCGGAAAATGTCACCGCCGTCGCCCGGGTCGAGCCAACCGTTAGCGCTGATCGGCAGCGCGCCGCGCGCGACGATGGCTGGGAGGAATCCGTGCCCTGGCTTGAGGTCTTGGCCGGCCTGGTAGCGGCGCTCGTGCTCCTTACCCTCTATCTCCGTTTGCGCGCCCGGAAAAATCGCCGCACGCGCGCCGCCGGGAAAGTCAAAAAGAAGAAGCACGGCAGCGCGGGCGACGAAATCGTGTATTCACGCTGGCCGGAGGACTGGTCCCAGCTCAAGCAGCTGGTGGCCAGCATTAGCGCCGAAGAACGCGCGGATCTAGGC
>JAPYQV010000500.1:0-314 GCA_029937205.1 Alphaproteobacteria bacterium | reverse complement strand
TCTAGGCGGTCAGTTCGGCAAAAACCCGCGCATGCTGGACGATGCCCGTGCTCTCATTCGCTTTCCGGTGCAAGGCGGCATGTCGGAACTGCGCGGCAGCGAGGCGTTCGGCGCCGCCCTTGCCGGATTCGCCAGCGGCGAGCGCTAGGTCGAATGGCAGGACACCGTCGGCACGGGCGAAGGCGAGGGCGAAGAAGAAATCGACGTGCGGGTTGCACACCGATTGGCGCTCGGTGCGGGCGAGGATTGGTCGCGCGTCATCGTTGAAGCATCGCTCGGCGGCGGTGCCTTTCAGGCACTAGCGGAAGAGCGTG
>JAPYQV010000499.1 GCA_029937205.1 Alphaproteobacteria bacterium | reverse complement strand
CCAGCGCGCTGCGCGTATTTCGGCTGTAATTATTTTTCGCATAGGCAGGTTACATAGTGTATCCGCTGCCACCTGCCTAGGCCGCTCGGGAGACGCTCACCAGGAATTGAAGGCGCTTTATCCGGTGTGTACACGCGCCGCCATGCTTTCCACCGCCGTCATGAGGCGCGCCAGGTCGACTTCATCGCTCAAGCGATGCCCGCCGCCCTTGACCAAGGTCACGCTCACCTCTTCGCTCGCCACCGTCTCGGCGATACGCAGTGCCGTTTGCCACGGCACGTCGGTGTCTTCCATGCCGTGGATCAGGTGGATCGGGCAGGTGAGCGCGAGGGGGCCGCGCAACAGCAGATGATTGCGGCCATCCTCGATCAAGCCGAGACTGATCGAATAGGGCTCGTCGTCGTAATCGGAAGGCATTTGCAGGATGCCGTCCGCCTGGATGCGCGCTTTTGCCGCATCATCAAACTGCTGCCACATCAGGTCTTCGGTGAAATCCGGCGCCGCCGCGATGCCAATCAAGCCGGCGACGCGCTCGGGCCGGGCGCGCGCGGCGAGCAGCATCTGCCAACCACCCATGCTGGAGCCAACCAATATCTGCCGACCTTTGGCAATGCCATCAAGAATAGCAAGGGCGTCTCTATGCCACTGGCCGATGGTGCCGTCGCTAAAACGCCCCGACGATTCGCCGTGACCGCGATAGTCAAAACGCACAAAGGCGCGCCCCACCGCGCGGCAATGGGCCTCAAGCGCAAGCGCCTTGCTGCCGGTCATATCGGACTTCAGGCCGCCCATGAACACGACGCCGGGAGCCTTGCCCTCAAGCACATGGTAGGCGATTGTCTGCCCGTCTGGCGTGGCTAAGAGCCGTGCCGCCGGCGAATTTGCCGCCTGGTGATCAGTTATGGGACTATCTCCGGACCGGTCCTGGAAAGAACGCGGAATTAGAGTGACAAACGAGCCCCAATCTAGCACCGCCGCGGAAGCGCGGGAAGAGCGCAAGCCCGTTGTACTTCAGGTCGTGCCCGAGCTCGACGTCCCGGGCGGCACCGAGCGTTCCACAGTGGAGATTGCTCAGGCCTTGAGCGCTGCGGGATGGGGATCGCTGGTTGCGTCGGCGGGCGGCGCCATGCTGCGTCAGATCGAGACCGCAGGCGCGCGTCATGTGCAATTGCCGCTCAAGGGTAAAAACCCAATTCAAATTCGCAAAAACACCGGCCGCCTGGTCGAGCTGATCGAGGCTGAAGCGGTCGATATCATCCATGCCCGCTCGCGCGCGCCGGCCTGGAGCGCCTGGCACGCGGCGCAAAAAACCGGCTGTCATTTCATCACCACTTTCCACGGCGCCTATGGCACTTCGGGCGCGCTCAAGCGACGCTACAACGCCATCATGACCAAGGGCGAACTGGTCATCGCCAATTCCCAGTTCACCGCCAACCACATCGTGCACACCTATCCCATGGATCAGAAAAATCTGCGTGTGATTTGCCGTGGCGTCGATGTCTCCGTCTATACGCCCGGCGCGGTGACCCAGGCACGCGTGATCCAGCTTGCCGGTCAGTGGCGCCTGCCGGACGGCAAATCCGTCATCATGCTGCCCGGCCGCCTGACCGCGTGGAAAGGGCACAAAGTATTGCTCGATGCCCTCACCCATCTCCAGCGCGATGATTATGTCGTGGTTTTTGTCGGCGACGAACAGGGCCGTCATGAGTACCGCAAACAGCTCGAGCGTCGGGTCGAGCAGAATGGCCTCGGCCATATCGTGCGCTTTGCCGGGCCATGCCGAGACATGCCGGCGGCCTATATGTCGGCCGATGTGGTGGTCAGTGCATCGACCAAGCCGGAGGCGTTCGGCCGCGTGATCGTCGAGGCCCAGGCCATGGGCCGGCCGGTGGTGGCGTTCGACCATGGCGGCGCCAAGGAAACAATTCTCGGCGGCGAGACCGGCCTGTTGGTCGAGCCGGGTAACGTTGTTGCGCTCGCCCAGGCACTCGAAGCGGCGCTCGACCTCACCGCCGAGCGGCGCAAACGCATGGCCGAGGTGGCGATCCGCCACATTGCCGAGAATTTCACACTCGACAAAATGTGCGCCAGCACACTTGCGGTCTATGAAGAGATCCTCGCCGCCAAAGCGCCGGGCAAGCGGTGAGCGCCGACGGCGCCGAAATCCTCGTCATCAAGCATGGCGCCCTCGGCGATTTCCTGCTTTCCATGGGCCCGTTCGCAGCCATCCGCGCGCATCACAGGCCAGCGCGGATTACCCTTCTCACCACCGCTCCCTATGAAAATATGGCGATACGCTCCGGGCATTTCGACCGCGTCTGGTGCGACCCGCGGGCCAAACCGTGGCATATACCGGCCTGGCTTACCCTGCGCCAGCGTTTGCGCAGGGGTAACTTCGCCCGGGTCTATGATTTACAGACCTCAAGCCGTTCGAGCGCCTATTTCCGCTATTTCTCCACGCCCCGTCCGGAATGGTCCGGTATCGCGCCGGGCTGCTCGCACCCGCACGCCAACCGCTTGCGCGATACCATGCACACCGTCGAGCGCCAGCGCGAACAACTCGCCATGGCCGGGATCGACCCGATTCCGGACGCGGATTTGTCTTGGCTTGACGGCGATATCTCGGGGCTCCTGCCCGATGGCCCGGACGAACATCCCTATGTGCTGTTGGTCGCCGG
>JAPYQV010000498.1 GCA_029937205.1 Alphaproteobacteria bacterium | reverse complement strand
CTGCACTCTGGGCGCCGTTCGTCGTCGTCGGGGAAGGCCGGAGGTAGGTCGGGTCCGAGACCGTAAGCTCGCCGAGAAACTCGACACCGAACCGGCGTATTTCACGGCGGAATACGACCTGAACGATGAAGAGCTCGCCGCGATGCGCAACCGCGACTTGCCCAAGCTTTTCGAGCTCGGGCTTCACCCGTTTCTGCTGGTGAGGTTCGCGGGAATGATGGGCATCCTTGAATACTGGCAGGAGCTGGGCGCACCGGGCCGGAGCGGGGACGGTCCGCGGAACGCCTGACCCTTAGACCGGGTTTAAACCAGAAGAAAACCGCGTTGCGCCCCACTTCCGCTCCCGGGAAAAAGCCGACATTTCCGATTTTTATCCAGAAATTCATCCACCGAATGTCGCTTGTTGGGGGTGAAGCAGAAGAAGTTCTCAGCCTAGCTGACGTCCGATTCGTGCCAACTGGCAATATTGCCTACCTATGTGCTTCCACGATTCCAGAGATAAGGGTCGGGTATTTCAAGGAAACGACCTGTCATGAGAGAGGTCTAATTACCAGTATTGATCGATCGTCCCAATAGCTGCGCTCCTTCTTGCTGCACCTCGTAGACATTGATCTTGTAGCCCGGACAATTGACGCCAGTGCCGTCGGATAATTTGAATGTGTAAGCATGGAGACCACAGCGGATCATGGTGCCGTTGCTCACAATTGCACCGCGCGAGAAGTCCGTATGCTGATGCGGACAATAGCGTTGGACCGCCCAATAGTCGTTGCCTTCACGAAAAATGACGATTTTTTCACCACCGAATTCCATTCGAACCGGAAAGTTGGCCTCTTCGATGTTTATACCTTCTATCTGTCGCCACTCATTGGTCATTGGACGATCCAACAGACAATTGTCATCCTACGGCAACGTGCTGAGGATGTCCGGTTACTGCGTGCAGCCGCTCAAGCGCAAAGTCCTTATCCAGCCGGTACAAGAGAAGCCCGATTTGCATCGTAAACGGAGCCTCGAGAAAGCACGCATATACAGCTTCGAGAGCTGGTTTTAATGGTAGGCCGCTGCTTGTACGAACCTCATGGAAAATATCCTGCAGACTGATTGCGGAATAGATATCCAGTCGCTCGGCGCTGGCATTTTTCCACTCCTCATGCATGAGCTCCCCCGCAAGCGCGTTTAGGAATTTCTTTTGCGACATGTCGAGTGAACCGGCCCGCGCGGGAACGACGTCTTCCGATATTTGCCAGAACCAGTTCTTCTCATCCTGGCAACGCGTCATGTCGGCATCGAAGCGAATACCATCCTTGAAAGTTATGACGGGGACGATTGTTCGACTACCCGTCCGAGTCGTAAGCTGGCAATCGCCAAGCTCAACTTCGCCCTCATCGACCCGAAATATGGTCACGTCCGCCGGGTGACCGCGAAACAGGCTGCCGGCCCGGTCGTCAATCGAAATAGCGCGGGCAGCGTTGATGGTCACCCGTTCAAGCACTTCGTTGAGCGAAAGACCAAGGCGCAGGAACACGGTCATGACATTGGCGAGCGAGTAGACCGGTCCAATGACGTTGTGCTGCTGCAGATCAGAACTGATGATATGGGGGACGATGCCCTGATCAAAGGCGCGCTCAGCGACATGCCATGAAAAATTGTAGCTGCCAAAACCAATGTCGAATAAGACGCCACGTTTCTCGGCGTCAATGACCTCTGGCAGAACTTTGCCATCCTCATCCAGCGTGCCACCGGGGTTGCCGTGATAAATGTGGGTAATCATGTCGCCTGGCCCCGCAGCCTGGAACGCGTCGGCCGTTGTGATTTGAGGGGGCACTTGTTGGAACTCGCCGATGTGGAAGTATGCAGGGATCCCTAAGATCTCCGCCAGGCCCTTGCCGATCTTTATGGGCCCCGTTCCATACTGGCCGAAAGCGCCGATCTTGACATAGCGAAGGATATCGCCGTGCTGCTCGACCGCATCGATCCACTTTACGATGGGAATCTCCATCAATGTTCTGACGTCGCCTTCGATATAATTGACGCCAATCAGCCCCATTGGCCGGAGCCATAGGCCGGCATAGAGGTCGGTCACCGTTCTGTCACCCATAAGCGCGAGAAACTCATCAAAGGTGTTGATGCCGGGTCCGCCCGCCTCGACGAAGCTGGTTACGCCCTGCCAGACCCCAAGGCTGTCCGGATCAGCGAAACCCAGAGTTCCGTATGCATGAATATGTACATCGACGAACCCGGGGCTCACGTAGTGGCCGCTAGCGTCGACAACTTCGACGTCGTCGCGAATGGGCCCGTCGCCCACCCAAGAAATTTGACCGTCATCAATCATTACATCGGCTTTGCGATCTATTGCTTGTGCAGCATCAATGACGTGCCCGCCTTTAATCAATATCTGCTTCGTTGGACTGGAGCGCGTCATATTCGATCTCCTGGGGGTAACTGAACCGAGGCCGTTGTTGAGGGAGAGGCCGCATCGGTGCCAGCTACCGAACGAATTAGGGGTAACTGAACATGCCCCGGCTTGACCGGAAATGCGGGGCGTGACACCGTTTGATGATCTTTATGTCGGTGCGAAGTGAGTTTTCGCGAAATTCTTGACTTTGGAAGAGGCAGGAAATGGACCACGCTAACAATTTGGTAATTGATGCAGACGCCCACGTCATCGAAAACGATCATACATGGGACT
>JAPYQV010000497.1 GCA_029937205.1 Alphaproteobacteria bacterium | reverse complement strand
GATTATGCACCTTGCGGAACGCGGCGATTGCCGCTTCGGCATCGCCGGCGGCGCTTCCGGCCTTGGTCAGCGCCACGAATAAAGTGTCGCCCTTGCCGATCATGACTGCCTTGCGGAAAAGGCCGTCTCCAATGGCTTGTTTTTCCTGCGGCGTGGGAAAATTGAATGCGCTCTTGGAGCTGGTGTCAGATTCACCTAATTGTGCCGGCCAAGCGATGGCGGCGTGGGCGGCCAAATCTTGCTCGGCCGGGGCTGCGGCGGCAATCATGGCGCCCCGCATTGCCTGGCCCTGACCTGGTTGCGGCGTCAATCTAACCTGTTCGCGGACTGGTTTAGCGTTGTCACCCGCGATGTTGGTATTCGCTGCAACGGCGTGCTTGAGGAAATTGGGTTCCGATACCTTGGCTACAGAGAAGCCTTTATCGGCGCCGCGTTGGACCTCGATATGGCGGCCATTTCGAATCTTGATGCTGAATCCCTTGAGCGATGTCTCGCCCAAGCTGTCGGCCTGCGTCGCGATCACGATTTGCTGGCTTTCGCGCAGGCGGCGCGGGTTAAATAATTTGCGCAAAGAGCGTATGGCGCGGTCGGCTTCGTGGCGCTCAATGCCTTCGCTGCGCAGGATCGCCATCAGCGTATCGCCGCGGTCAACGCGAATGGTAATCACGTTTATCGCTGAGTTCAGGTTTATCGCTGAATCCGGGCTTTTCGCCGCCACCGGTTTGGAAATGGCAGGCTTCGGCGCTTTTTGCCCCGGTTTCTCCATAGCGACATTCGTCGCTACGGAAAGTTCGGCCGGCTGTGCTGTTGGCGCGCTGGAGACCGGTGTGGTCGCCGTGCTCCTGGCTGCTGTAACGATATCGCTTAGACTAGCAATGGGCTCCCGCGCCAAGGCACTTGTGAACCCACCCTGATCTCCCCGCATCACGGCGACATGCCGTTTCTCGCTGATCGCCAGAGAAAACCCCTGAAGCAAGGTTTTGCCGGCGTCACTTTCACTGACAATTATATAAAGATATTCGCCGGCGCGCAGGCGTCTTGGGTCGAATGTTTGCTTCAATGCGCGGATCGCCCGGTCAGCCTGGGTGCGCGAAATACCACGCGACGTCAGCATGTTCATGAGCGTTGCGCCCTTGGGGATGCGAATTTTTTGACGTTCGCCCGCCAGAGGTTGCGCATCTGTCATCAGCGCGGTTACGGCGTCAATGCCGTCTCCGAGCGTGAGTGCGGATAAGCGCCGGGCCGAATAGCCGCCATTTGAGCCGCGCCTGACCTCGACGACGCCTTTGTTCAAGTGAACTGCCACACCCAACAATGCCAATTTCTTTTGCGAATCGGCGGCACCAGGAAATATCGATATTTTTTGGCCAATGCTTAGATTTCTCGGGTCGTAGCGTGTACGCAGCGCCTTGACCGCCCGGTAGATGTCACGTTCATGGATGTTCAAAGCCCGCATCAAATTGCCGATGGTGTCGCCGGAACGCGCTTTGAGCGTGATCAATCCGCCGTTTTGTTGTTGTGCGCCATCGACGGAATTGGGCGACCAGGGCTGGCTGCTGCGCCGCGCGCGATAAATCCCGTCCGCGCCCAGCGTAACCTCAATAAATCGGTTTTTGCTCAATTCGATGGTGAAAACCGATAATTGCGCGCTTTTGCCATCATTGGTGCCAAAGCGCAGCATCATGCGCTGTCCGATTCGAAGTTTGCGCGGATCGAACAGTTTCGTCAGCGCGCGTGCTGCCGCAGATGCATTCTCCGGCGTCACGCCGGCAGATTTGAGCATTCTGATGAGCGTATCGCCCTTGCGCACACTCTGGCTAAGCACCGAATGGGCCGTATCGACTTGATCTGACGCGGCGGCATAAGCCGGTTTGCCGATAATTTTAATATCAATGGGTGAGATGGCGCCTATTGACGAGGCGATAACAAACGCCGCGCAAAGCGTTGTCGCCCGCGTCATCGATATGGTCCCCAGATGTCGCATCGTGTTGATATAGTTACCTAAGTATAGTTTGCCGGCACGCGACATCGGAATAAATTGAACGAGATGAGGAAGCGCCTACGCCATGCTAAACACGAACGACACGCGACCCCCCATCCCCATTAACCATGCGTTTGCCGGCGAAATTTGTCAATAAATTCTTGCACTTCGCGGGGTTTGTTCGATTGGACGGGAAAACAACGCTGTGAAGTGATGTGGAGATGTTGTCATTTTCCGTCCATAATGCCGCTTGCCGCCGGGTACGCAATCGGGTGCGCGGCCACTCTCTTATATGGCGCTTAATTATTCTGCCAATCGCATCGATTTTTAAAAAATAATGGCGAGTTGTTCTTGACTCAGATGGGGGTCGGGAGTATTAAACCACCACGCGCTGCGGACCGAAAGGGCCGTGGCGCGTGGTGCTCTTTGACATTGTGAATTGGAAGAGATGCGTGGGCGGCGTTGATTTAGCGCTGCCGACGCAAATGGTTCGATGTACCTTGGTTTCGGACGTAAGTCTTGGACGAAGGTGCAGCGAGCGTGCGTTTGCGTGGGATCACGTTAATTTATCCCACTTTTGATCCTTCGGGATTGGATACAGGATAAAACATTCAACTTGAGAGTTTGATCCTGGCTCAGGACGAACGCTGGCGGCAGGCCTAACACATGCAAGTCGAACGAGAAAGTTCCTTCGGGAGCAATTAAAGTGGC
>JAPYQV010000496.1 GCA_029937205.1 Alphaproteobacteria bacterium | reverse complement strand
CCATGAAATGTACCGACCTGACAGGATAGTCGACAGAAAATATGATTGTGGAAGCCAAAGCGAATTGCAAATAACGACAGCAGCGGGCGAGCAAAGATTGTGCGCGGAGAAAGAGAGCGTCTCCCTTTCAGTCATGAGGGTGTTGCAAGGGAGTGGTGACTATGTGTACCGGGCCTAGCGGAGCAGGCGGTGGAGGTACAGGTGTGCCGAGCTCGCATTTTTCACCCGAATCGAAAGCGGCAGTCAGTGGAGACGGTACCGCCAGCTCTGGTCTCGGAGGCTACGCGAATGCCAGTGCCCAGGGCTTCGGTAAAGGCGGCCCAGGTCCAAACATACGGGCGCCAAAGTCACCTGTGACTTCTGCGCCGAAAAAGAATTCGGGTCCCTCACCAGTTAGCACGGCCGATCAGCGAACAGTGGCGACCGCGGGCAGCAGCAAGAGAAAGGGGAGTTTGGCAACATCCACTCGGCCATCCGCTTCGACCCCCAAGACCAGCCCGCAGGGCCTGATGAGCACGACTCCGACTGCCAAGAAGAGTCTTCTAGGCCACTGAGCATGGTTTGAGAAAAATGGAGCCCTCCTGAGCGGCGGCCCCATTCTCAAGTCCGACTTGTCGTCGGAGCCTACTCCGCTGCGGCGCTCGCCTTGGCCTGTTTGCGCCTCTCCTGGCTTTCGATCCAGGAGAGGACGCGGCCGCCGAGCGCTTGGCCGGTATAGTCGGCCGCGATCTTCACTGCTTTGCGCAGTTTCTCCACATCGATGCCGGTCTCGAAGCCGGAGCGTTCCACCATGTGCACAACGTCTTCGGTGGCCACATTGCCGGTCGCGCCGGGTGCGAACGGGCAGCCGCCGAGGCCGCCGATTGAGGTGTCGAAAGTGCGGATGCCGCATTCGAGCGCGGCCCAGGTGTTGGCCAAGGCCAGGCCGCGGGTGTCGTGGAAATGGGCGGCTAAGCGATCCGGGCCGTAGCGGTTGGCGAGGGTCTCAAAAATGAATTTCACCTGCGCCGGATTGCCCGAGCCGATGGTGTCGGCTACTGCCACTTCGGCGGCGCCGGCTTCAAACATGCGCGCGGTGAGATCGAACACGACCTCCGGTGCGACATCACCTTCGTAAGGGCAGCCGACGGCGGTGGAAATATAGGAGCGCGGAATGATGCCTTCGCGCTTGGCCCGTTTTATGACGGCGATATTGACTTCGGTGGCACGTTCCAGCGACATGCCGATATTCTTTACGTTCATCTGTTCGGTCGAGGCGAGCACCAGGGCGATGGTCTTAGCGCCGGATGCAACCGCGCGTTCATAGCCTTTTTCGTTCGGCACCAGCGCCTGATAGGTAACGCCCTTGTCGAGCGGCAAACGGCCATAAAGCTCGGCGGCATCCGCCATTTGCGGCACCGCCTTGGGCGAAACGAAGCTGGTCGCCTCCACGGAACGCACGCCGGAATCGATCAAAGCATCGAGAATTTTGAGTTTGCCTTTGACAGGCACATGGCGCGGTTGGTTCTGCAATCCGTCGCGCAAGCCCACTTCATTGATGATTACCTTATCGCTCATGATTTTGTTCCTCTATTAGTTCGCGCTGGCCTTAGGCCACCGTGCCGGCTTCGCGTAGCGCCGCAATATCGCTGTCGCTCTTGCCCAACAATTCTCGCAACACCGCGTCCGTCTGTTGGCCAAGGAGCGGCGGCGGCGCGAATTTCTCTTCCTTGCTGGCGCTCATCTTAATCGGATTTCCCGGCATTTGCACCTCTCCGCCATCGGGATGAGCCACCGTGACCACCATATTGCGGGCACGGATTTGCACGTCGTTCAGAGCGTGCTCCAAATCGTTCACCGGTGCGCAGGGGATTTTGACTTCGGCGAGTTTTTCCAGCCAATAGTCGCAGCTCTCTTGGCTAAGCCGGGCGGTGAGTTGCTCTTCGATAAAGTCCTTGGCCGCGAGACGCCCCGGCTGCAGGTCAAAATCATCGTTCTTCAGCGCCTCGATATCCATCATATCGCGAAAACGCGCCCAGGCTTCGTTGGTGATGATGGCGATGATCAGCCAGAGGTCTTTGGTCGGATAGGTGTTGTAAGGTACATGCACGAAGTGGGCATTGCCGATGGCACCGGGCACTTCATCGGAGAGGAAATACATGGTCGCCATATAATTAATCAGCGAGATTTGGCAATCCTGCATGGAGATGTCGATATGCTGGCCGTGCCCGGTGCGCTCGCGGGCGTGCAGGGCCGCGAGTATGCCGACGGCGCTGAACATGCCGCCGCCGAGATCGCCGATCGGAATACCGGCGCGGGTCGGCGGCGAGTCTTCTTGCCCGGTGATCGACATGCCGCCGCCATAGCCCTGCGCCACCATGTCGAATGCCGGACGTTTAAAGGCCGGGCCTGATTCACCGAAGCCGGTTACTGTGCAAGTGATAATGCGTTCATTCACTTTCGAGAGCGCTTCGTAATCAATTTTCAGTCGTGCCGTGACGCCCGGGCTAAAATTGCTCAGCACGATATCAGCCTTCTTGACCAGCTCGTAAAACAGCGCCAGCCCGGCCTCGCATTTCAAGTCGATACAAACGCTTTCTTTGTTGCGATTGAGTGTCAGGAAATAAGCGCCCATGCCTTTAAACGAATTCTTCGGGTCCTTGGCCAGCAGCCCGCGCGTCAATTCGCCCTTGCCGGGCGGCTCTACTTTGATG
>JAPYQV010000495.1 GCA_029937205.1 Alphaproteobacteria bacterium | reverse complement strand
GCAGACGGGTATGCTTTCCGGGCAGCCGCTTTGAGCCGCCCCGCACCGGTATGACGATCAAGAGATCGGTCATGCTACTTTGCGCCGGATCTGCCAACCCTCTTCGGTGTTTTTCCATAGGTGCGGCGATCGAAATCGATCTGCGATTTCGAAGAATTCATCCTCATCAAGATTCAAATATTCGAGAAACTCTGGAAAATATTTTCGCGGGAATTCTTCGTCGTAGCGATGAACCAAAGCAACCGCCTCATCACGCTCAATATGATTGTTGCGAACTTCCTGACTCGCGTCGTATGTGGCACGGCCGATGCCAAACTTAATCAGCGTTGTCCAATAATGGTACGGGTCCGTCTTGTCGTCGATGGAATTGTATTTCGAATATGTGCCCTCGGTCCGTTCCGTGTTTGCTTCAAAGTTCGTATGCTCGACCGAATAATAATAATTTTGCTGCGGCGTCCATTGCAGATAATAGCCAAGGTAATGGACTTCGATACCGGCGGCCTCAAGGGCGTCGGAATTGGCAGGCAGGTAAGGACTAATCTGGCTCGGCGCGATTCCATGTTCAGGCAGTTCCGAAACCGGAACGCCGCCAATATACATTTCTTCACCTTGCCCTTGCGCGAAATAACGCTGGCGTCGTTGCGCGCCCTCATTCTCGTCGATCGGGTTGCCGTATTCCGCCTCGTTCTCGCCATAAAAAACGAGCGGTAAGTTCATCCGCAGCGCCATCGTCGGCGCAAAATTTTTCTGGCCAAGAATGAACGGCTGGAAGGGATGCAGCAGATTCTCATAGGCAAGACGCGTCAGCGTGCGATGGACTTGGCCGTCGGGCGTGAAGAGGTAATTGTCGAAACCGCCGATATGCAGCCAATTCTGAAAATTACGCCAACCCACATCGGTGTAGAGATGCGGCGCCCAGGTAACAGTTAGCGGATGCATGCCATACTTGGTCTTGATCACATGCGAGGCATAGACGGAATCCTTGCCGCCGGAGCCCGGCACCAAACAATCGTAGGAGCCATTGCGCGAACGGTACTTGTCGCACAGCGCCTGGAGGGCGCGTTCTCGTTCCTCCCAGTCGACGTCACGTTGCTTAACTTCGGCATACCGGCAAGCATCGCAAATGCCTTCATCATCGAAATGAATCGTGGTCTTTCGGCTGTCGCGTCGGTGCTGAAATTCAACAGACGAAGCCGGCCGCTGATTCGAAATCACACAGCGTTTGCAGAATTTTACTTCCCCCGGCAAGCCGTATTTTATCTCCAGCCTGCCGTCGATGGGATCGTCAATATAATCAATATTGTTGGTCATTCAACACGCTCCAGCTACGCATCCATCGGGCGATTCTTATGCCGCCCTGCGAGCTTCAGTAAAAAAATTCCGCAGCATCTCCAAACCAACTGGCCCGCTCTTTTCGGGATGAAATTGGCACCCCACAACATGGCGCCAGCGAACAATCGCCGGCACGGCAAGACCGTTCACATCGCTCGTTGCCACGATCGTGTCGTCATCGGAAAAGAATCCGTAGGAGTGAACAAAATAGGTCATGACGCCCTGTTTCATGTCGCGCACGAGGGCATCGTCGCGGCGCATTGCCAGCTGTCGCCAACCGACATTGGGAATCCGCATGCCGTGTCCGGCAGTAGGGCCCGGCAACGCACGGACCGAGCCGGAGATAATGCCCAGGCCAACACGGTCACCGTATTCCTCACTTGCGGCGGCAAGAATTTGCATGCCGAGGCAAATGCCGAGCAGCGGAACACCGCGCGCCACCGCATCTTTTAACGGCGCGATCAATTCACGCGCCTCCAAGGCGTCCATGGCGTCTCCAAACGCACCAACGCCAGGCAATACGATGGCCAGCGCCGCCTGGATATCATCAGGTTTGTCACTGACAACATGGTCGATGCCGATATGTGACAATGCGTGCGACAGGCTATAGATATTGCCGCGGCCGTAATCGACGACTGCGATCACTGCCTCACGCCCCAACCACCAGCCGCCAGTTCGTTCTTGAGCGCTGGCAAAGACAGTCGATCATAGTGAAAAAGCGACGCACAGCAGATGGCGTCGCAGTCGGTCTCCTCCAGCAGCGACAGGACATGGGCGCCTTCGCCAGCGCCACCACAGGCGATCACCGGCACCGAAACATTCTCTCTCACCACTCTGACCAGTTCGGTATCGAAACCCTTTTGAGTGCCCTCCATATCGACCGATGTGATCAGCACCTCGCCAATGCCGCGCGCTTCAGCCTCCGCGATCCACTCGATAACATCCACACCCGTCTGTTCCCGGCCATTGTCGGTCAGCGCTTCCCACGATCCCGGGCCGCGCCGCTTGGCTTCAACGGAGAGGACAATGCACTGCCTGCCAAAGGCGCGCGCGGCCTCGGAGAGAAATTCGGGCCGCTGCAGAGCGGCCGTGTTGATGGCTACTTTGTCGGCGCCGCTTCTGAGTGCCGCCACGATATCTTCAACACTGCGGATGCCCCCACCGACCGTCATTGGGACAAATATTTCGCGCGCCGCTTGCTCTACAACAGAAAGAATATTGTTTCGCCCGAATAGCGACGCGACAACGTCCATATAGATAATTTCATCGGCGCCCTGCTCGTAATAGCGTCGCGCCATTTCGCCGGGTTTGCCGACGATCTTGAGACCTTCAAGGTGAATCCCCTTGATCACATTTGAGCCCTTGATATC
>JAPYQV010000494.1 GCA_029937205.1 Alphaproteobacteria bacterium | reverse complement strand
GTGCCGCCCCGGCCGCGGCGGCGACAATAATGCCGTCAAACGGTGCGCGCTCGGGCCACCCGAGCACGCCGTCGCCGGTTTTGACAGTGATATTGTCATAGCCGAGGCGCTGCAGGCGTGCCTGGCCGGCGTGAGAGATCTCCGGCACGATCTCCAGGGCGGCGACGGCGTGCGCCAGTTCGGACAGAACGGCGCTTTGATAGCCACAACCCGAACCGATTTCGAGCAGGCTCGCGGAGCCTTTTGAATTCGCCGGCAAATCCAGTAAATCGGTCATCAAAGCGACAATAAAGGGCTGCGAAATGGTTTGCCCGTGGCCGATGGAAAGCGGCTTGTTTTTATAGGCCCGGCCGACATCTTCCGGGCGCACGAATTCATGCCGGGGGACGGCGCGAAGCGCAGCTTCGACAGCCGGCGACAGCGCTTGCCGTCCCGTCAGGGCAGCGGTCTCCTGCATGTCGCGGCGGATCGCGCGCAGCATCTTCTCCATTTTTCTGCAAGGTGCCTCGATCATGCGGCGCACTCCAATCCCTATGGTGGTCACGCGGCGTGCCGCCTTTCAAGCGTTGAAAGAACCGGTGCCCTGCTCCAACATGAAGTCTGAATGTAAGGCAGATTGAGAGGGGAGCGTCACATGAGCGATTATGAAATTTTCGAGGCGGACGAGGTGCATCTGCAAAGTGGCGCCACATTGCGCGGCGCCAAACTGGCCTACAAAACATACGGCACGCTGAGCGCGGCCAAGGACAATGTCATCATTCAGCCGACCTGGTATTCCGGCAATCACAATGATGTCGAATGGTCGATCGGGCCGGATATGGCGCTCAATCCGGAAGAATATTTCATTATTGTGCCGAACCTCTTGGGCAACGGTCTTTCGTCCTCACCGAGCAACACCCCGCCACCCTATGACCGGGCGCGTTTTCCCAACTGCACCATGTATGACAATGTCCGCCTGCAGCACCGCATGGTGACCGAGAAATTCGGCATCGAAAAATCAAGCTGGTGACCGGCTGGTCCATGGGCGCGGCGCAGACATACCAGTGGGGTTGCCTCTATCCCGATATGGTCGAGCGCATCGTGCCGACCTGCGGTTCGGCCAAATGCTCGCGCCACAATTTTGTCTTTCTGGAAGGCATGAAGGCGGCGTTGACGGCGGATGGCGCCTGGCAGCATGGCTGGTATGACAGCCCGCCCACCACGGGTCTGCGCGCCATGGCGCGGGTTTACGCCGGCTGGGGGTTTTCGCAGGCCTTCTATCGCGTTGAAGAGGATCTCAAGCTTGGCTTCTCCTCGCTCGAGGATTTTCTCATCGCCTTTTGGGAAGGCTTCTTCATTCACAAGGATGCCAACAATTTGTTGGCGCTGCTGTGGACCTGGCAATATGCCGACATCAGCGACAATGAGGTGTTCGGCGGTGATTTCGACAAGGCGCTCGCGGCGATCACCTGCAAGGCTTACGTCATGCCGTCGCGGACCGATCTCTATTTCCCGCCGGAAGACAATGAGTACGAAGTGAGCAAGATGCCGAACGCGGAACTCCGCGTGTTCGAATCGATTTATGGCCATTTCGCGTCAAGTGCACTCAATGCCGACGACGTTAAATTTCAGAACGACGCGATCAAGGATATCCTGGCCAGCTAGATGGGATTCTCGAATCAACAACCCCGCCGCAATAAAATTGGGCGGGGTTGTTTTTTTTGGGTGGCTCAGAAGCTCACCGCCCAGCGCAATGCCGAGCTTTAGGGTTGTTTGTCGAGCCTATGTCAGGTGCTTCTTGGGTGGAGTCATATTCGTAACCTCCTGCCAAATCTGAGGAAACGATAGCATAAACAGGCACCGCGCCGGAACCCGCCGAACGGCCTAGCACGTATTGTTGCGCCTGGCTGATGCGCGCCGTCGCGTCTTACAGGGAATTCGACGACCAGCGCGCGTGATGGATTCCGCACTCGCTCTTGGCGCGGCCCTGCCAGCGTCCGTCGCGCGCGCCGGCATCACCCGAAACCGGCACGGTGCAGGGCGCGCAGCCGATCGAGGCATAGCCTTCATCGCTGAGCGGGTGGCGCGGCAAGCCACGTTCCTTGAAGCTATCGTTGATCTTATCCGTGCTCCAGTTGGCCAGCGGATTGAAGCGGATGCGGCCATCGGCGGCCTCGATGGTTGTCAGATCGCCACGCTCGCCGCCCTGGTCGCGTTTGCGCCCGGTGATCCAGGCGTCGAATTCGCTGAGCGCCCTTTCAAGCGGCAGCACTTTACGTAAGTAACAGCAAAGATTGGGATTGCGCTGCCATAGCGCACCGTCCGGGTCATGTCCGCCGAGATCGAAGAGAGCCGGTTCGATCGAACGGACGTCGGTCAGGCCGAGGCGCTGCACGAGAATATCGCGGTAGCTCAACGTCTCATGAAAGAGCTTGCCGGAATCGATAAAAATAACCGGCGTGGCCGGGTCGATGCGGGCCACCATATCCAGGAGAACCGCCGCTTCGGCGCCGAATGAGGAGACCAGCGCGATGCGCCCCTTATGCTGCCATTCCAGCATGACCCGCAGCAGGTCCTCACCGTCGAGCTCGCCGTAACGCTCGCGCAAGGTTTCGGCGCGCGCCGCAATGGCGGAGAGTTTTGCGCTTTCGGGCCGCCGCAGTTCGGCAAATCCGTTCATTTTCTTGTTCCTATTCCGCCGCTGCTTGCTGGTGCCGGATGGCGCTGAGCGTACCC
>JAPYQV010000493.1 GCA_029937205.1 Alphaproteobacteria bacterium | reverse complement strand
CGATTCGGAGTATCAATTTGCCGATGGCCGCTGGGTACAGTTGACCTGCGAAATGACCGAAGATGGCGGCGCCATTGAAACCTGGGTCGATATCACGCGCATGAAACAGCGCGAAGCCGAACTGCGCGAAGCGGAGGCCATTTCACGCCACAGGCGCGAGCAGGCGGAATACGCCAGCCGCACCAAATCGGAATTCCTCGCCAATATGAGCCACGAGTTGCGCACACCGCTGAATGCCATCATCGGATTTTCGGAGATCATCAAAGACGAAGTGTTGGGGCCGCTCGGCAATGAACAGTACAACAGTTACGCCCTCGACATACATGACAGCGGTCTCCATCTGCTCGGCCTGATCAACGATATTTTCGATTTTTCCAAGGCCTAGGCGGGCAAAATTACACTGATCGAGAAGCCCGTGGACCTGCCGGACACGATTGACGCCTGCACCCGACTTTTGGCGCCCCGCGTCGCGGGTACGTCGGTCACGCTCGAATCAAACATCCAGGCCGACTTCCCCAGAATCATCGCCGACCAGACCCGGCTAAAACAAATAATTATCAACCTGCTGTCGAACGGTGTGAAATTTACCGAACAGGGTTCCGTCACCGTCGAGGCCGAATTCGATACAGAGACCGGTATCGTCATTCGCGTGCGCGACACGGGTATCGGCATCGCCGAAGAGGACATAGAGCACGCGTTTTCCATGTTTGGCCAAGTCGACAGTGCGCTCAGCCGCAAGTTCGAAGGCACCGGGCTCGGCCTGCCGCTGTCGCGATCCATGGCGCATTTGCATGGCGGTGACTTGGTTCTTCAAAGTGAGCTCGGCAAAGATACCTGCGCCATCATCACGCTGCCGGCAGAGCGTATTATCCACCCCTGATGCCTGGTTGCAGCTAGAGCAAATCCCGAGCAGGTGGAATCACCTGCGACGACGATTGGCTTCTTAACCAAAGAGTTAGAGCGTCTCGCGAGAGCGCATCCGAGCGTGAAACGCTCTAAGCGGCGCACACCTCGTCGAGCAGGCGGCGCATGAATTTCTCGCACGCCCGTACCTCGCTCAGTGCAATATATTCATTCGGTTTGTGCGCCTGGGCGATACTGCCCGGACCGCACACCAGCGCCGGATTGCCGGCCTGCTGGAATTGTCCGGCCTCGGTGCCATAGGCCACGACTTCCGTCGTGTTCTTGCGCGCCAATGCCAACACAAGCGCTTCCGCGGTCGAGCCATTCTCGGGCGCAAGACCGGGCACAAACGCGCGCACCTCCGTCTCAATGCCTGTAGATACGTCGACCGCATGCATTTTCGGCAACACCACCTCGTCCACATGGGCCTGGAAGCGGTCTCTGATTTCATCCGCGTCCTGGGCCGGCATCAAACGATATTCCCAAGTGAAGGTGCAGTGGAGCGGCACTATATTCTGCGCCGTACCGCCCTGGATCGTCCCCACATGGACGGTGGTGTAGGGCGGATCGAAGCCGCTCTCCGGCTGGCTGCGCTCATCACGCATTTCCGCACTGATGCCGCTCAGGAAATGCACCAGCTCAGCCGCATAGGCGACCGAATTGACGCCGCGGTGGGTTTCGCTCGAATGGCGCTCGAGGCCGTGCACGGTGGTGTGGAAGCTGCACACGCCCTTGTGCGCATTCACCACCGACATCAGCGTCGGCTCGCCCACGATGACTGCGCGCGGCTTGGCGCCAAACTGGTCCATTTTCTCGATCATCAGCGGCGCACCCAGGCAGCCAACCTCTTCATCGAACGACAGCGCCAGGTGAATCGGTGTCTTGAGTTTCGTGTTGGCAAAATCGGGCGCCATGGCCAGCGCAATGGCGATAAAGCTCTTCATGTCCGACGTGCCGCGGCCAAACAGCTTGCCGTCTTTCTCGACCACCTCGAATGGGTCGCTGTCCCACGCCTGCCCGTCCACCGGCACGACATCTGTATGGCCCGAGAGAACGATCCCGGGCACGTCAGCCGGGCCGATGGTGGCGTATAAATTGGCCTTTTCGCCCCCGGCATCGTGGATCAAATTGGATTCCACGCCGAGCGTCGACAGATAGTCGGAAATGAAGTGAATCAATTCCAGATTGGACAGCCTGCTGGTGGTATCGAATGACACCAGCTTTTTGATCATTTCGATCGCGCTATATCGATTGTCAGGCATGGTCAACAGGCTCCTTATTTGCGCCGCAGGCGGTGATATTCGCCGCACGCCGCCGACAATTCAAGAACGTTGTATTGACATCGCCGATCCCCCATATAGCGTTGAGAAACGCAGCTCCGAAATCACTGAAAAGCTTAACTTTTGCCCCGTCGCAAGCGAACTTTAAAGATACTGCTGCCGATCCTGGTGCTGATCGGCGCCCTGGCCGTCGCCGGCTACCTGCAGGCGACCAAGCCGGAGCTTGAGCCGGAGGCACCGGCG
Organism: Alphaproteobacteria bacterium; assembly: GCA_029937205.1. Classification (GTDB taxonomy): domain Bacteria; phylum Pseudomonadota; class Alphaproteobacteria; order UBA828; family UBA828; genus PTKB01. Next base: position 299 of record JAPYQV010000493.1, on the reverse strand, counting down.
GAGCGCAGCTGGTTGATCTCTGCCAGCCCGGCGGTGATCGCCGATCGCCAGCCGGATTTGCTGGCTTACGGCGAAATCGTTGCCCAGCGTGACGTCGAAATGCGCACCCTTGTCGCCGGCCAAATCACCGCCGTGGGTGAGAATTTCGTAGATGGCGGCGTGGTACGCGCCGGCGATTTATTGGTGCAGACAGATTCGTTCGAATTCGATGCCGCGGTGACCGAGCGCACCGCCCAGGTCAAGGAAGCCGAAGCGCGGCTGGCCGAGATCGCCGCGCAAATTGCCGCTGAGATTAGCAA